>CAYMIR010000006.1:0-28382 GCA_964390655.1 uncultured Marinovum sp. | reverse complement strand
TTCATTCTATATTTTTGATGACAAGCACCACATGCAGCACCAACATTTCCGAGTGGGTCCCTCAAATCTATTAATGTTGACGTATCAACTCCCTCCAAAAAAAATTCAAAGTCCTCGGATTTACTTACAAAATCATCCCATTTTTCCCAAATCGCAGGTAAAGCCTCGGAGTTTATTAGTAAATCATCATCTTCAAAAATAGTTAGTGTAGAAGCGGCAAATTTTAATAGATCTAGACGAGCAGAAGCAGCCAGACTTTCATCGAATTCAATTTTTTCTCGTTACATACGAGCGAGAACTGAAAATTCCAATCTAATATTTTGCATCAATTTTGAGCAATCAACATATCCACTATCTGCCGCAAACAAAATTGAGCTAATAAACATAAAAAATACGCTTATTGGTAGGTAAATAATACCCTTTTGCATTATATTTTCTCTTACCCAATTTCAGTAAGGTAGTTTTATCTTTAGGTAAGAACAGAAAATTTTAGTTGCTTATAAGGGTTAAATTCAATTAAAGAACAAATAGTGAACAAATTTTAAGGCTTCAAAATGCCTGGTCGTCGAATTATTGCAATCTGGTTTCCATACATGGGGGCTGAACGTATTTTGCGCAAAACCAAACACAGCCTAGGAAAACCAGTTGTTATTGTAGCTAAGAAATCTCAAAGTGAAATTATTTCCTCTGTCTCTGCTGCTGCTCAATATAAAGGCCTTTTTGTTGGGCAATCTTTACGTGACGCTAGTGCTATTTGCCCACATTTATTCGTACAAACTCAAAATTCGTATGCAGAAACTCAATTCCTTAAGGGTATTTGTCGATGGTCTAGCAAGTTTAGTCCATGGGTAGCACCAGAAGGGAATACAGGATTAATCATGGATATAACAGGATGTTCACATTTATTTGGTGGTGAAGATAAAATGTTAAATCATATTTTGCTCGCATATGATGAACTTGGTTTGACAACTAAAATAGGATGTGCAGATACAGTAGGAGCAGCATGGGCATTATCTCGATATTCTGAAAAAACATTACAAAATTATCGAAATGGCGATACTATTGAGCAAGAAGCGCGAGCAACACGTTCTCGTTCCGCAAAGCGATCTTTTAAGGACAGACAAAATAATTTAAAAATTACTAAAAGTAGTAAATATTTTATTTCACCACCTGGTAAAATACGACAGTCAATCTCCAATTTCCCAGTTGCAGCTCTAAGACTAGAAATTCAAACTCAAAATACATTGGTTCAACTAGGACTACGCCAAATTGAAAATATTATAAACCAACCAAGGGCAAGCCTTAATCGCAGATTTGGCCTTAGTTTACTAAAAAGAGTAGACCAAGCACTGGGCAACCTACCAGAGCCTATTTCGCCATTACAGCCAGAGCTAAATTTTGGTGTAAGAATTAGTTTTCCTGATCCAATTGGATTAAAGTCTGACATTATTGCTGGTCTTGATCGTATATTAGATCGTCTTTGTTGTAATTTAAAAAAGAAAACTCTAGGCGCACAGAAAGTCCTATTACAAATTTTCCGAACGGATAATACAATAGGAGGTATTGAAGTGGGATTAGCCCAACCTTCTAATTCTTTTAAGTATATTCGTGATCTAATGATAATTAAACTTGACGATTTGGATGTTAAATTTGGGATTGATATTTTACGAATAGAAGCCACCAAGACTGAGGTGCTCACAAAATATAATCATATTGGACATGTGTTAGTGGGCGAGCGCAATGCGTCACGTACTGAAAAAAAAATAAATCCAGAAAACTTAATCTCCAAGTTAGGTGTTAGAATTGGATTGGAGAATATTATACGATTACACCCAGCGAAAAGTAATATACCCGAAAAAACTTATACTATTTTGTCAGCAGCATGGTCGGAACAAGCAAAAGAGTGGCCAAAACCAAAATCCTATCGACCAGTTCAGTTATGGGTTCCTGAAATTATCAATGCTCCAGACAAACCAAACCCTTTATCAGAGTTCAAATGGCGTGGAAAAATATGGCATATTACCGAAAGCTACGGGCCAGAACGAATTTCGCCTGAATGGTGGCTAGATGAACCAAAGTGGCGTAGTGGCGTACGGGACTACTGGTTTGTTCAGTGCGATAAAGGCGATCGTTTATGGATTTATTATGCACACGGCGGATTAATGTCGTCTGGCTGGTTTTGCCAAGGTAAATTTGCATAATACAATCAAAAAATTAGCTAGTAATTCTCTAGGGTTCCGGCAATATAGTTATTGGACAAGTCACGTTTCAGCCATTAGGCATGGGTTCCGGCAAAACATCTAAATTTTGTGGAATCTTAAGTTCGCTAGATGGAACAACGACTATTTTCTCACCCACATCTATATCATAAAGGTCAACGACTTCACCATTATCCGAACTACATCCGGAACAAAAAATCCAAAATATAACTAGAAAAGTAGATGATCGCATAAACTGTTTAATTCTCCCTAAGATTTACATAAAATAAAATCATAATTTATCAAAATTATTTTATTCTGTTTTATTTTCTGTGGAAAACGCTAAACCAATTGCTCCAACAAAAATAAAAACGTCTGCAAGATTAAATACAAAAGGATTATAAATACCACAACAAGACATATTCAAAAAGTCAGCAACTGCCCCGTTATAAATAAAACGATCAAAGGCGTTAGCTAGCGCGCCACCACATAATAAAGCTCCAAAAGTGACTTGAAAGTTGCTAGCTTTTATTCTGTAAATCCATAAAATAATTAAGCTACTAATAGTAATTGATAGCAATATGAGAAAATATGATTTTAGCTCACCTTGCTCTCCAAAAAGACCAAAATTAACACCATAATTCCAGCCCATTCGAAAGTTCACAAATGGGGGAAATACATCAATTGAATTTAGTGAGATCAAATTCAGCCAAAAGACTACAAACCACTTCGAAATCTGATCAACGCAAAAAGACGCTATTAATATGCAATAGAACTTTCTCATTTCAATGTCTAAAATGCCTTATACCTGTGAAAGCCATTGTAAGATTGGCATCATCTGCAGCTTTTATAACCTCTTCGTCTCGCATAGAACCTCCTGGCTGGATAATCGCCGTAGCTCCTGCCTCTGCGGCAACCATAAGACCGTCTGAAAATGGAAAAAAAGCATCCGAGGCGACAGCAGAACCCTTTGTTAGTGGAAAATCCAGAGATAGACTTTCAGCCATATCAATCGATTTTTGCGCTGCTATTCTACAGCTATCAACTCTACTCATTTGCCCGGCGCCAATACCAACAGTGGCATTATTTTTCGCATATACAATAGCATTAGATTTTACATGCTTCGCAACTTTCCAAGCAAAGAGCATGTCTTCTAATTCTTCATGAGTGGGTTTTCGTTTCGTAACAATATCGAGGTTTTTAGCCAAAATAGTTTCGGTATCCCTATCTTGTACTAAAAATCCTCCCGAAACATGCCGAATGGTTTTTCTACTATCTCTTAAGCTCTTCAAACCACTAGTAGTAAGGAGACGAAGGTTTTTCTTCTTTGCAAATACTTCTAAGGCTTCGGCTGTTGCGCCAGGCGCAATAACAACCTCAGTAAAGATATTGCAAATTTCTTCTGCAGTTGATTTATCCAAAGTTTGATTGAAAGCCACGACACCTCCAAACGCGCTCGTTTGGTCACAATTAAAAGCGGACTTATACGCTTCTTTCAAATTTGCACCAATTGCAACTCCACAAGGATTGGCATGCTTGATTATTGCACAAGCCGATTTTGAAGTTTGATCAAACTCACAAACTAACTCAAATGCAGCATCGGTGTCGTTTATATTATTGTACGATAACTCTTTACCTTGGTGCTGAAAAGCTGAGGCCACACCAAGACTGCTGCTGTTGTCTTTATAAAATGCAGCTCTTTGGTGAGGGTTTTCACCATAACGCAAGCTTTGTACCAATGAACCAACTTCAATTATTTTCTTAGGATGATCATCTTTTTCTCGGTCCCTCATCCATGAAGAAATCGATGCATCGTAACCTGCAGTATGCGAATAGGCTCGATAGGCCATTTTTTTTCTGAAATTTAGGCTCGTGTGCCCCTTATTTGTCTCAAATTCATCCAAAAAAATTCCATAGTCTTCTGTGTCCGTAATTACTGTGACAAACTGATGGTTTTTTGCTGCTGCGCGGATCATTGCTGGACCACCAATATCAATATTTTCAATGCATGTTGCATAATTGGCCCCACGAGCCACCGTATTTTCAAAGGGATACAAATTAACAACCAATAAATCTATTTCACTTATGCCATGTTGTTTCATTGCTAAGATGTGCTCTTTTTCATTTCGTAAGGCAAGAAGGCCACCATGTACTCTCGGATTTAAAGTCTTTACTCGGCCATTCATCATTTCTGGAAACTCTGTCAATTCTGAAACATCTTTAACAGGTATATTGGAGGCTTTTAACGTCTCAGCAGTTCCTCCAGTTGATATAATTTCAATCCCATGCTGAAATAAGGCTTTTGCAAGCATAGCGATATCAGTTTTGTCAGATACTGAAATCAACGCACGTTTAATTGGATAAAGATCACTCATCAACTTTCCTATTTGTATATTAATTGAACTCAATTTTAAAACAGATCACCAACCGAAAGATCTTTATCGATAGCTCTATCTAAAGACCATTTGATCCTTGTTCCATAATTCAAGAGATCTGCAGATAAAATCAACTTTTTGGACTCCAGCGGTTCGAACAAGCCATTCTCAAAAAAGATAGTGGACTCCAACCGCAGATGTAAATCCATACTATAATTGAAAATCCACACCTCACCGTTTTTCAGAGCCAAACTTGTAAGATTACTTTCCTGGTCTAATCGCACCGCAACATCTGGATGCAAATGAAATGCAGCTTTTAGTGAAATTTGGTCACTGCTATTTTTTTTTGAAATTTTATCAAACTGCCTTTTGTGAGGATCCTCAATTGCAATCATTAAGTCCTCTCCCTCCAAGGACTGACCATCTTGAGAAAGCTTTAATTTTCTAACATGAGTAAGACCATGGCTTTTAACATAACCATCATGTGCGCCCTCAAAAATAGCTGTGCCTTCTTCATTTGAAATCTCTTTTGGCACATTGCGCGGTCCATTAATAATGACCTTTTTTGGGGGTCGAAGCCAACCTTCTATATCACGGAATTCACTACTATTTTTGTTGTCTAGATAAACTGTGCAATGAGAATTTGTCTGGCGACCTTCAGAACTCAAATCTGGGCCAAAAAGATAACCAGGGCCACAACTAGTGAAAATCCTTCTTTGGCCTGAAACCATCTCGAAAGCTAAAGTGGAAGCATCGGCTTTCAAAGCCTTTTTACCCATGGGAGGCGGTGCAGCGTCAATAATTACAGTAGTTCGATAGTTTGATAACTTTGCGAAACCAACACTTGTTTCATGTGAGGAAATCTCTCGACTTTCCGCATTACTTAACGCCTTATCTAACTGGCCATCTACGTCGCCACAACTACCATGGAATCTTGGCAAGCCCGCATCAGAATGCCTTAGACTACGAAGAATTGGCGCTAGTTTTTCTATTGTCTCTAAATGGGTAACAGATGGATTCCAATTTGAATCCTTAAGTGCAAGTTTTGCCCAAATTAAAATTGTGAATATGTTTAAAATCTCTTGGGAATTTCGAGAGGAAACAATCTCTTCGCTGTTTATTAAAAAGTGGCATTCATTAGCAAGAGCCACAGTAGCCGGCTCTATAAATTTCTCCATGTTCTTTAGATAGCAGCCTGCGTATATCAACCCTAATAAAGCCTCAAATCTAGGTAATCCTGCGGGTGCTTTCACTGCTCTTTTGGATAAAAATTTAGCTTGCCTTGCCAATAAGATATTAAATTTTTTCAAATTTTTTTTGGAACAACCTTGCGTAAGAAACAGATAATGATGCATCCAACGAACTAAACGTCTTCCCGTTAAATCTGGTGTCCAACCTGGCCCAAAACCAGAACTGTACTTGTTTATCCAGACATATAACCAGGTTTGTGCAAACCGCCGGGCTTCTACACTAGCGAGGGCGGCCAAGTCGTCCACCCAATCAAAACTATGTAGTTTATTATGAAAATCTTTTCTGTTCGTTTTAAGGTTCCAGGCTTCATCGGTTTGCTGAACAATTTGGCCTGCCAAATTAATTTTTCCCTCTACCATCAGGCGGCCAGTAGATATCTTACCAATTGAACGAGGCTCTGCTTCAAGAATAAATTCTGTATCAGATTTGGACTTACAAATCAGAAAAGCATATAATTTGTCAGTAAAAGCGGTAGCAAAACTCAAAATTGGCTCATTTTCTAAAATAAATTATCTTGGTTCTTACGAAATATTTATGTTAACACATCTAACTCTCTTTAGGGTTTATTTGGTTTTTTTTGTAAATAACATATGTAAAAACCATCTAAACCGCCCTTTTCTTCCGAACTAGCCGGCGTAATTCTAATATCACCAGAATTCAAAACCCAAGCGTCAGGGATGTTTTTGCTTATTTCGTTTAACTTTTTTATTTCAAATTGGTCATTGCGTTCTAGAAATTCCTCAATTTGACACTCACCCTCATCTGGCAAAAGAGAACATGTCACATAGATAATAAATCCGTCATCCTTTACAATTGAAGCAGCATGATCAAGTAACTTAGCCTGAATTTCAAATAACTCGGAAAAATCAGATCCGTCTTTACAATAGACTAGGTCAGGATGACGCCTAATCGTTCCAGTTGCACTGCATGGAGCATCCAATAATACGATGTCGAATTTATCTAAAATATCGAAAGCATCGCTTTCTATTACATCCGCATGGAGCCCACACCTTTCTAAATTCTCCCTCAATAGTTCTAAACGACTAGATGAAATATCTACCGAGGTAACATTCGCTCCAAGAGAAGCGAGTTGAAGTGTCTTTGCACCCGGCGCGGCGCATAAATCGAGTACTTTTTTACCACGTAAATTTCCTAGTAGCCGAATTGGAATAGATGCAGCTATGTCTTGAACCCACCAATCACCTTCCTTAAAACCGGGTAAAGCAGATATTTGTTTACTGCTTTCCAAACGAATACTCTCGTTAAAGACAATTCTTCCATCCAACTCTTTTGCCCAATCATGGATTTTAGATGGATCTTTTAAAGTAATATCTATGGGCGGTGTAATACTTTGTATTTTTTCTATTTCAATTACAGTACTTTTCCCATAGGCGTTGACTAGAGGATCCCTTAACCAAACGGGCAACCTGGAAATACTTTCATCTTTATTCCATTCTTCAATTTCATAAGATGAAAACTTCCGCAATATTGCATTAACCAAGCCTTTCATTGGCCTGGTTGTTTTGTTTGAAGCTGCATAATTCACTGCCTCATTTACAATTGCATGAGATGCACCACCAGTTACTAGTTCGGTCAATCCTAGCCGTAATATATTTTTAACCCTTAATTTGGGCTCTTTTTTAAGATATTTTTTTAAAAGTCTGTCATACCGATCTAAGTTACGCAAAGTATCCATGACTAACCGTTGGACAAAAGCTTTTTCATTGGGTTTTAAGTTTTTAAGGACCCCAAGCGACCTTAGCTCATGAAAGCTTTTTTTGTTTCCTAAAATCTCATTTAGAATATCTATCGCAACAAAACGAGGTTTACTCCTGGAGGAATTCATATAGGAACTTTCTTGAAAGAATTTTGAAGCCGCTATATCAGTCTATTATGATCAAGGAAAGTTTATATGCCTGATAAAGAAAAAGAACTTCCCCCAGAAGCTTTAAGAGCACTAGCAGAGGCTGAGAAGCGCCGGTTGGAAAAAAAAGAAGTAAGTCTTCCGAAAGAACTCGGAGGCCGCGAAGGTGTAGAACCTGTCAGGTTTGGAGATTGGGAGAAGAAAGGGATCGCAATTGATTTCTAAAAATCAATCCAATTTATTACCTTGCTGCAATTTGAACCCGCGTAAAAAAACATCTGAGTTTTGAGCAGATTTACCCGGTCTTTGTGCTTCTATTATTTCGACTGCTTTTTGGCCACAAGCAATTGAAAAACCTGTATCTAGAATAACCCCAGGCTCATTTTCTTTATCTATAACCTTGGAAGCTAATAGTTTGACCCTTTCTCCATTTATTTCAGTCCAGGCGCCTGGAAAGGGAGACAGAGCCCTGATTTTTCGATCAATAGTTTGCGCAGGCAGCGACCAGTCAATTTTCGCTTCAGACTTAAGTATCTTACGCGCATATGTAACGCCGACAGAAGACTGGCTCTGAGCTTTATAATAAGATAGCTTATCCAACACCTCAACTATAAGCTTTGAGCCTAAAAAACTTAATCTTTCTGATAAAATTTTAGCGGTATCATTTCCTGTAATTTGGATTTTCCTTGAAGATAGAACTGGACCAGTATCCAGCCCTTCATCCATTTTCATGATGCAAATTCCGGTTTCATCATCTCCTTCCATAATTGCTCTTTGAATTGGTGCAGCGCCTCGCCAACGTGGCAGAAGAGACGCGTGAATATTCACGCAACCGAGTTTCGGAGATGATAGAATTTGATTAGGAAGAATTAGGCCATAAGCAACAACAACGGCTATATCCGCCTTTAACTCCCTGAAGATAGCTTGATCTTTTTCAGATTTAAAATTCCTAGGATTATATACAGTCAGTCCCAAATCAAGGGCTTCTTTATGAACATCACTTAGTTTTAATTTTTTGCCGCGACCAGAGGGCCTGGGCGGTTGAGAATAAACTGCACATATTTGATGGTGGCTCTGGTCCAAGGCCTTAAGAGCAGGAACAGAAAACTGCGGTGTTCCCATAAAAACCAACTTCATTTTTTCTTCTTGACCTTTCTCAGCAAAATATCCCTTCTGACCTTAGATAAGTTGTCAAAAAACATTTTGCCATTTAAATGATCAATTTGGTGTTGAATAGATGTAGCCCAAAGCCCTGAAAAATCCTTGCGATCTATAAAACCTTCTTTGTTTAAAAATCGAACTGTAACTTTTTTAGGTCTTTTAATTTTTGCCGATATACCGATCAAATTTGGACTAGCCTCTTGTGTCTCACCGTACTCCAACGATGCTTGTAGAACCTTAGGATTAGCTAGTTTTACCGGCTTATTCCGAGTTTCTGATGCATCAATTACCGCTAAACTTAAGTTAATTCCAATTTGTGGGGCCGCTAAACCAATGCCAGGCATAGCATTCATCGTATCTATCATATCATCCCATATCGAAATTATGTCGTCTGTGATTTCCGTTATCTCGTGCGCTCTTGAGCGAAGTCTTTTATCAGGCCATTTCAGAAATTTCCTGACGACCATTATTCATCACCACGCAATTTTTCACGTTTAAATTTTTGCATTTTACGCGTTATCAATTGTCGCTTCATGGGCCCTAAATAATCGATAAATAATTTACCATTCAAGTGATCAATTTCATGCTGGATACAAGTTGACTTAAGACCACCAAACTCTTCAGAATGTTGCTTGCCATCTAAATCAATCCACTCAACCTGTACCAGCTCCGGTCGAGTGACCTCTGCAAAATGTTCAGGAATAGAAAGACATCCCTCTTCATACACACTTATTTCTTCTGAAGAGGCCGTAATTATAGGGTTCACCATAATAATTGGATCGGGTTCTTCATCCTCTTTTTTGGCACAATCCATGACAATTAACCGTTCTAATACACCAATTTGAGGGGCGGCTAAGCCGATCCCAGGAGCATCATACATCGTTTCCATCATATCTTCGGCCAATTTAATTAGGGCGTCATTTATGCTCTCAACTTGCACAGATTTTTTTTTCAACCTTGCATCTGGATGTAAAACAATAGGTCTAATCATAATATTCATCTAGGATAATATAAGCCACAACGCAACGGGTCTGTGCAATTGGCCAAAACAATGTTAATGACCAATTTTGAATAAGAGTATTTCAAGGCATATTTTATGAATTTTGACGAAAAAATTGAGCGTCGTGGCACGCACTCTGACAAATGGGACATGATGGAAAGCAAGTACGGAGTGTCAGCCAAAGATGGGATACCCATGTGGGTTGCTGATATGGATTTTCGACCGCCTGAATGTGTTCAAAAAGCGGTTGAAAATCTATCTAGCCATGGAATTTATGGATACTACGGCGATGACACTTCCTATAGAGAAGCAATACAATGGTGGATGAAAAACCGCCACGGTTGGGATTTGAATACCAAATGGATTTTTAGCACACACGGTCTAGTCAATGGAGCTGCGGTCTGCATTGAAGCATTCAGTAATCCAGGTGATCATATTGTTCTATTCACACCCGTTTATCATTCTTTTTTTAGGGCAATAAAAGCCGCTAATCGTGAAATTTTGGAGTGTCCTTTGGTAAATAATAAAGGCAAGTATGAATTCGATTTTGTTTCTTATGACAATTTGATGACGGGCAAGGAAAAAATTGTAATTTTATGCTCACCTCATAACCCTGGGGGACGCGTATGGTCGAAAGAGGAATTAAAAAACGTTGCAAGTTTTGCGAAGCGTCACAATCTCGTTTTGATATCAGACGAAATACACCACGATATCGTCTACCCTGGGTCCAACCATATACCAATGGCAACTATTGATGAAGATATTTGTGACCGACTAATTATGATGACAGCAACGACAAAGACCTTCAACATTGCCGGAGCACATACTGGTAATGTGATTATACCAGACGAAAACTTAAGACAAAAGTTTACGACAAAAATGTCTGCACTGGGTCTCAGTCCGAATAGCTTTGGTTTATTTATGGCAAAGGCCGCTTACAGCCCAGAAGGCGCTGTTTGGGTTGATGAATTAATGAAATATCTAGATAGAAATCGACAAATATTTGATGATGCAATATCAAACATACACGGCTTGGACACAATGAAATTGGAAGGGACCTATCTAGCTTGGGTCGATTTTTCAAGAACTGGAATGGCGCAAAAAGATTTTGTAAATAAAGTGCAAAATGGTGCAAAAATTGCTGCAAATTTGGGGCCAACATTTGGTAAAAATGGTCATAGTTTTCTAAGATTTAATTTTGCCACAACAACTGAAACTGTAACAATCGCAGCAGAACGTTTAAGCGCTGCTTTTTCTGATCTATAACAAGCGCGGGATCAACGCTGCTACCGTACTTTCCTGATAAAAATCCTTTGGCGCAGAAGTTTGAGTGGTCGTCTTTCGCTTAAAATCAAAATGAACAAGCCCATTTTCTTCCTTAGAAGCTACGAGCAAGCACTGTTTTAAGTGTCTATCGCCATCATATAAATCCACTAGTCCTCTGATCATTGGAGCCATTTCTGCTTCGACAGAAAATCCGTTTTTTGTAAGTCGCATTACAGGAAAATAATTTTTGTTAAACTTTACAAAAAGACGGGTTTTCTGCTTTAAACTCATTTTTTGAGCTGCTTCTAATCCGGCAAGCACATCTTTTGATAAAAAGGTACTCATAAAAACTCTACCTATTACCACTCCAAAATTTATTCGACCGGCACTTTAAATCTGTCAAACAATTTCTTCTTTTTGCAAATCAAACCTTTTATAGTTCTAGTTAACCTAATCACTTTAAACTATGATTAAACCAAAGGTCTAATACCAGCTATTCAAAAGAATGTTATAAATGCAATTTGTGTTTAAAGTGATTTTCTTAATATTTGTCCTTAACACTTCAGTTTCTGGAGAATGTGGAGGTGAATTTAATCAATTCGTTACAAATATTAAAAAAGAAGCCCAAGAGATTGGTTATACAGAAAAAATTGTAAATACATTTTTTGAAAACGTATCATTAAATCCTCAGGTATTAGAAGCTGACCGAGCACAGGGCATTTTTCTAAAGCCATTTAACGAATTTGCTCCACGCTTAATAAGCGATTATCGGATGAAGCACGGTAAGATCAATTTGAAAAAATATTCTTCTACCTTCAACGAAATTGAAAGAGTTTTTGGTGTTTCTCGGGGTGTTCTTACATCTTTTTGGGCCTTAGAAACGGATTTCGGAGCAGTACAAGGCAACTTTAATACACGTGATGCCTTGGTAACCTTAGCCTTTGACTGTAGGAGACCATTTCTATTTCGACCCCAAATTTTTGCTGCTTTAGAATTATTTAGTCGAAATGAATTCAATCCAAGTACCACCAAAGGAGCATGGGCCGGTGAAATTGGGATGGTTCAAATGTTACCAAAAGATATTTTAGAAAATGGAGTGGATGCTGACGGAGACGGCACAATCAATCTTCAAAGCTCTACAAGTGATGCACTGTTTAGTGCTGCCAAAATGCTTAAAAGTTTAGGTTGGGAAGCAAATGAACCTTGGTTGCAGGAGGTAACTTTAACAAAAGACATAGATTGGCTTGATACGGGTACGGATAAAATAAAAACCGTTAAAGAATGGAAGAGCCTAGGAATAAAGGGTAAATATACTGATCTGCCAGATGGATCGAATGACGCCTCCTTAATTATACCGCAAGGTAGAAAAGGACCAAAATTTCTGGCTTACTCAAATTTTAATGTGTTTTTTGAATGGAACAAAAGCTTCATTTACGTGCTGACTGCTGCCCATTTTGCAAATCGACTTGAAGGTTCTCCAGCTTTCTCCCCTGGCAACCCGGATAAAGGCTTAAATAAGAACCAAATGAAGCTTCTTCAAACTAAGTTAAAGAACCTTGGTTATGAGGTTGGTCAAATTGATGGAATTCTTGGGGCAAAAACTAGAAGATCCGTACAAAAGGTACAAAAAATCCTCAAAAAGCCAGCCGACGCATGGCCGACCATTGAGTTACTGGAGACGTTTTAGCTCTAAGCGACTAAGCTTTCAGCCTTCTTCAAATCGACTGAAACCAATTGGCTCACACCCTGCTCCTGCATTGTTACGCCAAACAATCTATCCATTCGAGACATGGTTATCGCGTGATGAGTTATTATCATAAACCGAGTTTCAGTTTGACGACACATCTCGTCAAGAAGTTCACAAAATCTAGAGACATTTGCATCGTCTAATGGAGCATCAACCTCATCTAAAACACAAATTGGAGCCGGATTGGCCAAAAAAACCGCAAAAATCAATGCTAAGGCTGTTAGAGTTTGCTCTCCCCCAGATAGCAAAGACAAGACTGCTAATTTCTTTCCGGGAGGCTGGCACATTATTTCCAGCCCAGCCTCGAGCGGATCATCACTTTCTACAAATTCCAAATTTGCCTCGCCGCCACCAAACAGATGTTTAAAAAGCATGGAAAAATTCGAGTTCACTTGTTCAAAGGCAGTAAGAAGCCTTTCTCGACCCTCACTATTGAGGCTTGCAATACCTGTTCTGAGTGTCTTGATTGCTTGTTCTAAATCGGCTTTTTCAGCAAAAAGTTTTTTATGTTCCTCTTCTACTTCACTAGCGTCTTCTTCGGCTCTCAGGTTAACAGAACCCAAAGCTTCTCGTTGACGCTTTATCTGGCCAACTTTTACCTCTAAACTATCTGCATTCGGTAAATTCTCGCCATCAATTTTAAATTCTTCAAGCAAATTCTCGACTGATAATCCCAAAGCTTCCCTTATTCGATCTGACGCCAACTGCAAATTTTGCCGTGCCGCTTCAGATTTTGCGTCACACCTGGCTCTATCTTCGCGAGCTTCAGAAGCTACTCTTTCTGCTTCACGCTCCTCGGTCAGGACCTTGTTTAATTCAGTCTCCGCAAGTGATAGAGCGTCATCTTTCTGTGCTTTTTTCTTTTCAGTCTCCGAAATGGCAGAGATCAACTTTGCTCTATTATCTTCAATCTTTGAGGGCGTTTTAGATGCTTCTTCAAGTTCCCACTGTGAGCTATTCTTACGATCTATTAGCTCTGCCATTCTTTTTTCTGCCGTTTCAAGTCGATGAGACCAGCCACTTATTTCCTTTTGCACCTCTTGAGATCTCTTGATTTGGATTTCGCCGTCTCGCCTGACCTCATCATGAAGCGAACGTTTGGTCATCATCGTTAGTCGCGCCGCCTCCACAGTCAGCTTGACATCATCAACCTGCTCTCGCATCGCATCTAAATCTTCAAGTTCGACAATAGTCTTTTTTGCTAACTCAACCTGCTTTTCAGATTGCTGAGCCTCTTCTTCAAAACGGCGCTTCGAAATTTGGTGGTTTTCTAATTGAGCCTTAATCAAACTTTCTTCAGATTCTACTCTATTTAACTTTTTAACTGTATCATTTAGGAATTGATCGGCATCCCGCCTAGCTTGTCTTGCATTTTTTTCCTGCGCCGTTACTTCGGAGAGTTTACCAACCAATTCTTCGTGTTTGGTGCGAGTAACTTCAATATTATTTTGTAAAACATCTATTTGGGCACTCAAAACCTTTAATGTATTCACCTGCTGAATTTGCATAGCTGCCGCCGATGGAGTGTCTTTTGAACAAATTTTATATCCATCCCAACGCCATAGATCGCCCTCCAAACTAACAAGACGCTGTCCTGGTTTCAAAAATTCATGCAAACTATCACCTTGCTCACGATCAACCAGTCCAACGTATTCCAGCCTTCTAGTCAACACAGCAGGTATTTTAACTACATCAGAAAGAGATTTAACACCATTAGGCAACTCACTATTGATAGAAGAATAATCACTTAGGTGAACCCAGCCCGTTTCATCTTTATCGTGAGATAAGGGTGCTTTTAAATCATCAGATAACGCTGCCCCAAAAGCCTTCTCAAAACCAGCCTCAACCCGAACACCATCGATAATCTGCGGCCTTTCATCAGAATTTTTTTCAATAAGTTTTTCTAAAGCTGCAAACTCAGCTCGGATGGCCTTAGCTTCTCCTTCTGCCTCCGACCGTTCAAAATTTGCAGCCTCCTCTTTAACTTGCAAAGAGGAACGTTTTTCCTCTAAATCCAGCAGTTTTTCTTCGCATTCCTGGGCATTATCCTTTGCAATTTTTTCTTCTAGTTTTACTTTTTCAACAAGTTTTTTTACTCTTTCTAGCTCACTTGATGCCTCAGAAACTTTCACTTCCATATCAGCGGCTTCTTTATTATTTTTGCTCAACGCATTTTCACTATCCGACATGAACCTTGCTGATGACTGGTGGCGTGCAGCCAACCGCGCCATATCTTCAGTTAATTCTGATAGATTAATTTCCCTATCTTTCAGAATGGTTGATGCTTCCTGAGCATCAGAAGCAACTTTCTCAAGTTTTTCGCTATGTGTGCTTAGCGCAATTTGCAGCTCATCTTGTTCTTTCGACAAAACATCAATTGTCTCTTCAGCATCTTTGTTCAGGCTGTTTTCACGGTCAATATCTTGACCAAGCTGTTCTATACGAGAAGAAAGAGTGTCGATTCTCTCTTTTGCTTGACGTCCCTGTTCTTCTAAAGTTTCCTGTTCAACTACTAAACGCTGAAGCATCGCGCCAATTATGGATGCTTCTTCTCGTAGTGGAGGTACGTTTTCATTAGCAACTTCTCGAATTCGTCTTACTTTTGCAACAAGAGCTTCTGCCTCTGATGCAACCTTGGTTTTTTCAATCAGTTCATTATCGGCTTCAAAATTTGCAGCATCCGCATCTTTCCATCGACGATACAAAAGAGTACCCTCTATTTCACGCAGTTGTTCACCAAGAATACGGTATCTTGCGGCTTGTTTTGCTTGGCGCGCAAGCTGGCTTAACTGATTTGCCAATTGTTCCAAAACATCTTCAACACGTACTAAATTTGTTTCAGCAGCATTCAGTTTAAGTTCAGCTTCATGACGACGTTGATAAAGCCCTGATATACCAGCAGCTTCTTCTAAGATACGACGGCGATTTGTCGGTTTTGCATTAATTAATTCTGCTATTTGTCCTTGCCTGACCAATGCTGGGGAATGTGCTCCTGTTGAAGCGTCAGCGAACAACATTTGTACATCGCGAGCCCTAACATCTTTACCGTTGCTCTTATACGCACTACCCGCTTCGCGGGTAATTCTTCGAACGATCTCTAAACTGTCATCGTCATTGAAACTACTGGGCGCTAAACGTTCTGAGTTATCCAAATGTAAGGAAACCTCAGCAAAGTTCCGGGCGGGCCTTGTGGCAGCACCGGCAAAAATCACATCTTCCATACCGCCACCTCGCATGGCAGTTGGGCGGTTTTCACCCATTACCCACCGTAAAGCCTCTAATAAATTTGATTTCCCACATCCGTTTGGCCCAACGACTCCAGTTAATCCATCTTTAATGACCAGCTCAGTAGGATCCACAAAGCTTTTGAAGCCTGATAAACGTAGTTTACTAAATTGCAATTCGAGCGATTCCTTAGTAATTTCCTGCTTAGTATTAATTATTGTGATTAAATATGACTACCCCATATCGTACATTTTATATTATTTAACACAATATGTTGCAATTAATTAAATTAAATGAACTAGATAAAAATAGATGACATTTTCAGTAGAATACGCGTCTCCAAGACATTCCGATATAAAAAACCTTCTTCTATCTAGTCATCAATTAATGAAAGATCTTTATCCCGAAGAAGCTAATTCGTATCTTTCAATTAGTGAATTGTGTTCTTCGAATATTCACTTTTTGGGAGCACGCCAAAATAAAAACTATTACGGCTGCGGCGCTTTAGACGTAAAGCCTGACTATGGGGAGCTGAAATCATTCTTTGTTGAGCCAGGCGTTCGAGGAAATGGGATAGCAACCCTTTTAATGCAAGAGATTTTGCTAATCGCTAAAAAATTAAACTTGAATATTCTAAAGCTTGAAACGGGTGTGGGTTTAGACAGTGCTTTGAATTTATACAAACGGTTTGAATTTGAATACTGCGAACCATTTGGAAATTACATCGAAAATGGATACTCTATTTTCATGAAAAAAGAAATATCATAGTATACCTAGGAAAGATAAATTGGACCGTCTATGCCTTTTCAGAAGATAATTACAGAAAAACTTTCTTCTTCAGTAACACTTCAAATAGAGAAATTGATATTACGAGGAATTCTCAGACCTGGGGATAGGCTTCCACCAGAGAGAGAGTTGGCCGAACGTTTTGGTGTTTCTAGGCCAAGCTTAAGAGAGGCTATAGCAAATTTAGATGAAAAAGGATTACTTATTTCAAAAGCAAATTCAGGAATATTTGTTGCTGATGTTCTCGGCAACGCTTTTTCGCCTGCCTTGATCGAACTCTTCAGTTGTCATGAAGAGTCGGTAGATGACTACATAACTTTTCGTAGAGATTTAGAAGGACTTGCAGCAGAGCGAACAGCAAAATTTGGCTCAAGCACTGATCTACAAGTTATTCAAACAATTTTTGATAAAATGGAAGCGGCTCATCAAAAACGAGATCCAACTGATGAGGCAAGGTTGGATGCTGATTTTCATTTATCAATAATAGAGACAAGTCATAACGTTATCATGCTCCACATGATGCGATCTATGTATGAATTGCTACGGAATGGAGTATTTTATAACAGGCAAAAAATGTTCCAACAGAGAACAACGCGCTTTGAACTTTTGACCCAACATGAAACAATTAATCGTGCAATCCAGCAACGAGACCCCACTGCTGCAAGGAAAGCAGTTGAAGCACATTTAGATTACGTTGCTAGATCACAAAAAAACCAAAGAGACTCAGATAAAAATGAAAAAATTGCCAAACAACGATTTGAACATGAAAAATTACGGCGTTAAATATATAAAATCTTTCAAAGAACCCAAAAACGGATCTAAAAATTATCTGCAAGTCTTCGTTAACAAATTAACCAAATCACTTCTCTCATTTTCAAGATCGTCGAGTACGTTAAAATGATGTTTTCCCTTAGCTATTATTTTTGAGCAAGACCAAGCCTGGCTTAAATATTTAGCTTGCGATAAAAAAGCAGGTCTTTCATTTTCTCCAACAAATACTGAAAAAGGCACATTCATTTTTGTATGGAGCACAGGACTGTCTTGTTCTGCAGAATTATAATTCAATTTAAACTTTTTATTCATGCTTGTTTTTAGAAGAGGCCTCAAATCAGTAATTGGTGAGATTGCAACAACATGGTTTAGTCTATTTAATAAATCAGACCTTAAATTAGACCTTTTCCACTGGTCAGCTGAAACCATTCTTGAAACTAAGTGACCACCCGCAGAATGACCAGTTAATGAAATCTTCCCATCATAATTTTCCAAAACATAGCATATTAAATCTTTTATTTGGCCAGTAATATCAGAAATTTTTACAGTCGGGCATAAATCATATGAAGGAATTATACATCTATAGCCATTAGCTAAAACACCGGAAGCAAAGTGAGACCAATAGGACTTATCAAAGTCAATCCAATAACCCCCATGCACAAATATAACCGAACCAAGTGGTTTTGAATCGGGTTGAAAAATGTCATATTTTTGTCGATCAGAGGCACCATAGGCGATATCTAGTTTCGCCTTACCACTTTTAAGTTTTTTTGATCGGAAGTGATTTGCCTTTTTTTTCCAACCTACAACTATTTCCTCTGAATTATTTATGAAGGCAGCATTTGCATAAGCTTCGTCATTTTCATTTGTAATTGTCATTTTAATAAACACCACTATAGACAAAATAAGGCAGAATTGATTTTGTTATGTCAAAGAAAAAATTAGGAGAATTAGAATGCTGGACGACCTGACAAATCTACAGACTTTGCTGAAAGACCCAGCGCTTTTGGCCACAAAAGGTTATTTGGCTGGTGATTGGTGCGATGGGGACGATGGGCTTACTTTTCCCGTCTACAACCCAGCTCGCGGTGATGTTTTAGCTAATGTTGCAGATATATCTCGGACACAGACAGCTAAAGCTATCTCTATTGCTGAAAAGGCTCAAAAAGAATGGGCGGGTAGGCCCGCCAAAGAGCGTAGCAACTTGATGCGTGTTTGGTATGATCTGATGATGGAAAATCAGGAAGATTTAGCAACAATTTTAACTGCTGAACAGGGAAAACCAATTGATGAAGCAAAAGGTGAGATTGCCTATGGAGCATCTTTTATTGAATTTTTTGCTGAAGAAGCCAAAAGAATTTACGGGGAAACAATACCAGGGCACCAGACTGATAAACGGATAACTGTTTTAAAACAACCGATTGGAGTAGCAGCATCTATTACTCCTTGGAACTTTCCCAACGCAATGATCACTAGGAAGGCTGGCCCAGCACTAGCCGCTGGATGTGCTTTTGTTGCTAGACCAGCTGCTGAAACTCCACTATCTGCCCTAGCAATGGGTGTTTTAGCAGATAGAGCGGGCATTCCGAAAGGAGTTTTGTCCGTAATTCCATCCTCACGCTCATCTGACATTGGAAAGGAATTCTGCGAAAACCCAATTATACGAAAACTTACATTTACAGGCTCAACCGAGGTAGGCAGAATTTTACTTAAACAAGCTTCCGAACAGATTATGAAGTGTTCAATGGAACTGGGAGGTAATGCTCCATTTATTGTGTTTGATGATGCAGATATCGATGCTGCGGTTGAAGGCGCAATTATGTGCAAATTCAGAAATAATGGACAAACATGTGTTTGCGCCAACCGAATTTATGTTCAGTCTGGAGTTTACAAAGAATTTGCAAAAAAATTATCACTAGCAGTTTCAAAAATGAAAGTTGGGGATGGCTTTGCTAATGGTACTGCTCTTGGACCCTTGATAAACAGTGAAGCAATAGAGAAAGTGCAAGAGCATATCGCAGATGCAAAATCAAAAGGAGCGAATGTTATTTTGGGAGGCGAAACAATCCAAGGACCAGGTAATTTTCTAACGCCAACAATTGTAACTCAGGCGACAAAAGAAATGCTTGTATCTAAAGAAGAAACATTTGGTCCATTTGCGCCTCTTTTTGAATTTGAAAATGAGGATGAAGTCATCGAATTAGCAAATGACACTATATTCGGCTTGGCTTCTTATTTCTATGCTAAAGATTTGACCCGGGTATATAAAGTATCAGAAGCCTTGGAGTATGGGATCGTTGGAGTAAACACAGGAATTATATCAACAGAGGTAGCTCCATTTGGTGGTGTAAAACAGTCTGGTTTGGGAAGAGAAGGTAGCCACCATGGAATAGACGACTACTTGGAAATGAAATACATTTGCACGTCGATTTAATCATTCCTAATTAAGAAAGAAAAATCTTGCCAAAAATATTTTTAAGCATAGCCTTTAAACACATGAGCATCCATGGTTTCAAAGCGTAAAGCCAATAATATTTCCGGTTGGCTTCTTGTAGACAAACCGCCAGGGATCACGTCAACTGGTGTTGTTAATAAAGTAAAATGGGCTTTTAACGCAAAAAAAGTTGGGCATGCCGGAACGTTAGATCCAGATGCAACTGGCGTTCTACCAATAGCTTTGGGAGAAGCTACCAAAATTATTCCATACATAATGGATGAAATAAAATCATATCAGTTTTGCGTAAAATTTGGTGAAGCAACAGACACCGATGACGCAACGGGTAAAATAGTCCAAAATAGCAGCAAGCGTCCAAGTGATGACGAAATTTCTACTAAATTAAAAAAATATATTGGCTTCATTGAACAAACCCCACCCAATTTCTCAGCAATAAAAATAAAGGGCAAGCGGGCTTACGAACTAGCCCGTCAGGGTTCAGAATTAAAATTGAAACCAAGATCTCTTTTTGTGGAAGACTTAAGATTTGTGGAGCGGGTTGATAATGACCACGCTTTGCTTCATCTAATCTGCGGAAAGGGTGGGTATGTGAGATCAATCGCTCGAGACCTTGGCAAAGACTTAAAGTGTTTTGCACATGTGAAATGGCTGAGACGAACTAGCGCAGGACCATTTGACATTGAAAGTTGCATTACGATCGATAAAATACAAGAACTACAAAAATCATCCCAATTTTTAAAACTTTTAAAGCCGTTGGAATTAGGGTTGCAAAATCTACCTTTTGTAAAATGTAGCGCCAAAGAAATTGGTGAAATAGCAAATGGCGGTTCGGTTGAAGTAATTTCAAACGACATCGAACCGGATATAAAGTGTTGGATTCATTATGATGGAAAAGCATTAGCTTTAGGAACTGTAAAGTTGAACAAATTTTATCCTTCACGTGTATTCAATATTGAAAACTCTATTTAGATTATGAAACGAAAAAATGTAGTTACAAAATACCATCAGAAGGGAGATGCAAAATCAAAAGCAATCTATTCTGATTGTGAAAAATATAGATATAGCCTTACTCGTATTTGGAATGAGGAGGCGAAAAAACTACATTTTGTTATGCTTAATCCATCCACAGCTACTGAAATTCAAAACGATCCGACAGTTGAACGCTGCGAACGCCGTGCACGAACTTTAAATTTTGGAGCTTTCAGAGTAACCAATATCTTTGCATGGAGAGATACAGACCCGAAAAAAATGAAATGTGCGATAGAGCCAATAGGGCTGCTGAATGACGAGGCTATACTCAGTGGTTGCAACTGGGGTGATTGCACAATTGCCGCTTGGGGTAACCATGGAATTTATCTTAGTCGAGGATTTGAGGTAATAGAATTATTGCGTAAGTCCGGTAAACCCATATTTCACTTGGGGATTTCAAAAACTGGCCAACCAAAACACCCACTTTATATTTCTTACGAAATTTTACCGAAAATATGGCTCAACAACGAGACATAATTACTCAACAAATTTTGATTGTAAAAAACTTAAAAATTGCCCACCGTAATGAATTTATTTTATCAATACTACTTTCCAAGCAAAAAAAAATAAGATAGAGGCCTATTTTCATATATACCTTATGGGGCTTTGCTGGACGACATCCCGGCTTATGCCATTAACTTTTTACAAAGAAGGAGGACCAGATGTCGATAACCGCTGAAGAGAAAGCTAAGGTCATTAGTGAATTTGCAACCAAAAAAGGTGATACTGGTTCACCGGAAGTTCAAATCGCTATTTTAACTTCAAGAATAAACACTTTGACAGAACATTTTAAAGAACACCACAAAGATAACCATGGACGCCGGGGGCTCTTAAAGATGGTAGCTCAAAGGAGAAAACTTTTAGACTATCTTAGAGGTAAAGAAGACGCACGGTATCAAACTGTCATCAAAAAACTTGGGATACGTCGTTAAATTTACACCTAATCGGAACAAGGCAGTTTTGATATTGAGCGGCCTTTTGTTTTTAAAAAAAATAGCATTTGAATAAAGCATTTCCTTTTTGTTCAAACTACTATAGTTGCCATTCATCTGAGATCAGGCGCCCAGACCCAGCGCCCGGCAAATAAGATATTGGGTCAGAGGGAATCCGCCCTCTACGTCAAAGGCCTTTTGGCCATTTTAGGAAGAAACGATGTTTAAAGAATTTAAAAAAACTATGAAATGGGGTGAAGAAACACTTACCCTAGAAACCGGAAAAGTAGCCCGCCAAGCGGACGGAACTGTAATAGCAACTTTAGGTGAAACGTCAGTAATGGCGAATGTAACTTTTGCCAAAGAAATGAAAGAAGGGCAGGATTTCTTTCCACTTACAGTACATTATCAAGAAAAATATTACGCCGCAGGCAAGATACCTGGCGGTTTTTTTAAGCGGGAGGCCCGCCCTTCTGAAAAAGAAACACTTACTGCACGGTTGATCGATCGACCCATGCGTCCACTATTTGTCGATGGGTTCAAACACGAAGTACTGGTCATGTGTACCGTCTTATCCCATGATTTGGTTAATGACCCAGATATTGTGGCACTAATTGCTGCATCAGCTGCTCTCACTATTTCTGGGGTTCCATTCATGGGGCCAGTAGGAGCTGCAAGAGTAGGCTACGTTGACGGTGAATATATTTTAAATCCTGAAGTTGAAGATATGGATCAACTTAGAACAAACCCAGAGCAACGACTAGACTTAGTCGTAGCTGGAACAAAAGACGCTGTTATGATGGTGGAATCTGAGGCCTATGAATTAACCGAAGATGAAATGTTAGGGGCCGTAAATTTTGCCCATGAACAAATCCAACCTGTTATAGACCTTATAATTGGGCTAGCTGAAGATGCCGCGAATGAACCCTTCGATTTCAAAGCTCCGGATTATTCATCTCTATTTTCTGCTGTGAAAAAAGCAGGTGAGAAGAATATGCGAAATGCCTTTGCTCTAAAGGATAAGCAAGAGAGAGTTTCGGCAGTTGCACAAGCCAGAGACGATATCAAAAATAGTCTTAGTGAAGAACAATTAGAAGATCCCAACCTAGGATCAGCAATGAAGAAGCTTGAGGCCTCAATACTGCGAGGCGACGTTGTCAAAACTGGCAAACGCATTGATGGAAGAAAAACCACAGAAGTTCGAGATATCGTTTGTGAAACAGGTTTACTTCCTAGGACACATGGATCGGCCCTTTTCACAAGAGGCGAAACACAAGGGCTTGTAGTTACAACACTTGGTACAGGGGACGACGAACAAATAATTGATGCTTTACATAGTAACTCTCGTTCTAATTTTCTACTTCATTACAATTTCCCACCATATTCAGTGGGAGAAGTTGGAAGAGTAGGACCACCTGGCCGAAGGGAAGTGGGTCATGGGAAATTAGCTTGGAGAGCTTTGCAAGCAGTTTTACCTGCTGCAACAGATTTTCCTTATACTATTCGCGTAGTATCCGAAATTACTGAGTCAAACGGTTCATCGTCCATGGCATCGGTCTGCGGAGGTTCTCTTTCAATGATGGATGCCGGTGTTCCACTCAAAGCTCCAGTCGCTGGTGTGGCGATGGGTTTGATTTTGGAGGACGAGGGTTCATATGCGATTTTGACAGATATTCTAGGCGATGAGGACCACCTCGGCGATATGGATTTTAAAGTTGCTGGTACTGAAAATGGGATCACTTCTCTTCAAATGGATATCAAAGTTGCTGGAATTACTTCAGAAATTATGAAAAATGCTCTCGCGCAGGCTAAGGATGGCCGAATGCATATTCTCGGTGAGATGTCTAAGTCTATTTCTGAAGCTGGCTCTTTCTCAGTTCATGCTCCGAAAATTGAAACTATGCAAATTCCTACTGATAAAATCCGAGAAGTAATCGGATCAGGAGGTAAGGTGATAAGAGAAATAGTTGAAACATCCGGGGCTAAAGTCGATATAAATGACGATGGGCAAATCAAAATTGCTTCCAATGATGCAGACGCGATAAAGAGTGCATACGATATGATTCACTCCATTGTAGCTGAGCCAGAAGTTAACGAAATATACACTGGAAAAGTTGTAAAAGTTGTAGATTTTGGAGCCTTCGTTAATTTCTTTGGTAAAAGGGATGGGCTAGTGCACGTTAGCCAAATAGAAAACCGACGGATTAATCATCCATCAGATGTTCTTAAAGAAGGACAGGAAGTAAAAGTAAAATTACTCGGTTTTGATGATCGAGGAAAAGTACGCTTGTCTATGAAGGTAGTAGACCAGGAGACAGGTGAAGAAATCAAAGAAGATAAAAATGACGAAAAAGAATAAACAGTAAAACTGTCTCCTAAAAAGCTCCAAAAATTGATTTTTTTGGGGCTTTTTTTGGATCTTTTCTTATTTGAAGTCCCTTGATTGCATACTAGGGGTTGGCTGATTTGGCTCTTAATTTTATCAAACTTAAAACGATATCGATAACAGGAGTTGGTGTATTCGTTATGCGTCCTAACTCTTGGACTGAAGTGACAAGTGCGTCCACTTCCATCGGACGCCCCTGATCTAAATCTTGGAGCATTGAAGTCCTGTGCGCCCCAACTGCTGCACCACCATCAATTCTTCTCTCTACATCTATAGGAAATTTTACACCTAGTTTTTCCGCGATTGCCTGAGCTTCAAGCATCATTTTTCGTGCTACTTCTCTAGTACCAATATCAGTACACAATACATCTAATGTTGCGTGAGTTAGTGCTGAAATAGGATTAAAAGATAGGTTACCCCACAATTTTACCCAAATTTCATCCCTTAATTTGGGACGCACAGGAGCTTTAAGCCCTGCCTCAGTTAGTACTTTTGAAAGTTTTAAAGCTCGGTCAGATTTTGATCCGTCTGGCTCTCCCAACGAAAACCGATTTCCCTCTATGTGCTTGACCACTCCAGGCTCCAGTACTTCTGCCGCCGGATAAACAACACAACCCAAAACTTTACTTGGGCCAAAAGATTCCCACTGCACATTTCCAGGATCAACGGAGGCTAATTTTGTACCCTCTAATTCACCACCAATTTTATGAAAATACCACCAAGGTATACCATTCACACCCGATACTATTGTGGTTTTTTCACTCACTAATGGTCTAACTTTTTCAATTATTGATGGAACAGAATGTGCCTTTAAAGTTATAATTAAATAGTCTTGAAAACCTAAGTCCTCTGGGTTTTCAGAAGCTTCTACGGGAACTGTTAAGTCGCTTTCTCCTTCGATTAACCTCAACCCATTTTTTTTCATAGCTTCTAAATGAGGTCCGCGAGCCACCAAACTGACATCTGTTCCTATTTGAGCTAATTTTACACCCATGTATCCGCCAATCGCACCTGCGCCAAAAATACAAATTTTCATAATTTTTCCTTATAAAAGGCCTAGCTTTTCTGCCATTCCTATCCTTTGCATTTTTCCTGTGGCTCCTTTTGGAATTTCGTCCAAAATGACAATTTGACGAGGCACTTTGAAGTCAGCCATTTTTTCTTTGGCGAAACCTCTAATATCTTTCTCATCTGATTGACTACCCTCAGATAGTACAACTGCTGCAGCGACTTCTTCCCCTAATTTAGGGTGAGGCACAGCAAAAGTGACAACCTGCTTAATTTCAGGATGATCCAATAGTATGCTATCCACTTCTAATGGGGAAATTTTTTCGCCACCTCGGTTTATTATCTCTTTCAACCTACCAGTTAAGTATAAGAATCCGTCCTCATCAAAGGCGCCTTGATCGCCAGTACGAAACCAGCGTTCTCCATCAATCTCAAAAAAACTTTTTTCATTAGCTTCTAAGTTATTTTCATAGCCAGGCGTCACATTATCACCAGAAATAACAACTTCTCCAGTACCCATGACAAGACTATTATTAACTTCATGCGCAATTTTAACAGAAGGTCCTGCAGGTATACCGACTGAGCCAGGTTTCTGTTTATCCAAGCGGTTACAGCACATTTGGTGTGTCGCTTCGGTCATTCCATAGGCCTCAACAACAGGCGCACCAAAGATTTCTACCAATTCACCCATAACTTGAGCAGGCAAACTAGCGGAGGAAGATCTCAGAAATCTAAGAGGATTATTTTCTATAGTTTCAGCGTTACGACCTGCACGAGCCAAAATAGCCTGATGCATTGTAGGAACAGCAGTGTACCAGGTAGGTTTTGCCTCATCTAGATTAGAAAAAAAAGAAAGAGCATTAAAGCCGGACGAACACCAAATTGAGGCTCCAGCAGTCAAGGATGCTGAAACAGCAGCGATGAGACCGTGGATATGGAAAAGTGGCATAACATTCATACACCTGTCTGAAGAAGATAACGATAAAGATTGCGCTATATTTGAGGCTGATGCCGCTATATTAGCCTGTAATAACGGGACAATCTTTGGCCTAGATGTTGTTCCCGAGGTGTGAAGGATCAAAGCAACATCGTTTTCGTTTACCACTTCATCTTCAATAACTTTGTGCTTTTTTTCTGCCTCTATTGAAAATAAACCCGCAATACCTTTACTTTCTACAAGACGAATAATTTGTATATTTAAACGTTGCGCCGCGAGCGCGGCGGGGCCTTCATAATCTTTATTAACAACAACAGCTTTAGCATTTAAGTCTTCTAGATAAAAAACAAACTCTTCTTCACGATAATTTGGGTTTAATGGTGCAGTAGTTGCGCACTGAGCAATAGTCGCAAAAGCACTGGCCATGGTTGGCCCATTAGGCAGAACAATTGCAACCCGATCCTTTTTTGATATCCCACTATCACGTAAGGTTGTATTTACCTTTTGTGCTAGATCTCGCAATGCTCCATACGTAAGCCACTCTTTGTTTACTGCGCCTATAGCGACTGAGTCAGATGTATGCCCAGACAAAAAACTTGATATTGTTTGTGCCATCTAAAACAACCCTTATTAAAACTAACTGATACCGCGTTTACTAATGCAAAGCACTAATGGCTTCCAGCTAAATTAAAAAATTCAATAAATAAGCTAACCGTCTTTTCTAATTGTCTCATTTTTGGGATCATATGGACTGTCACAGGTTACCTCTGCATCCCAAAATGAATTGAACATTTTGACTTTTAATTTTTGACCTTCCTGTGCAAGATCTGGTCGAATGTAGCCCATGCCAATTGATTTACCAAAAACAACTGAATAACCGCCTGAAGTTAATCGTCCAACCTTGGTGCCATCTTCCAAATACAAAGCCTCTCGACCCCACGGATCTGCATCACTTGGGCCATTAATTAGAACGGTAATACACTTTGCCCTTACGCCTGTTGCCTCCATTTTGTATTTACCAAAAAACTCCTTTTCTAAGTCAATAAATCTTGATAAATCGGCTTCTAACGGTGTTGCATCTCTTCCTAATTCAGTTCCGAATGCTCGGTATGACTTTTCCTGCCGTAACCAGTTTTGCGCACGTGCTCCAACCAATTTTAATCCATAATTAGAGCCCGCTAATAGTAAGCGATCCCATAAATAATTCTGCATTTCAATTGGATGATGCAGCTCCCATCCTAATTCGCCAGTATAAGCAACTCTGATCGCATTAACCGGACACATTCCAATCTCAATCGCTTTTGCTGAGAGCCAAGGAAACCTTTTGTTAGAAAGAGCACTTTCAACATCCGCATCATTTAACACAGACTTTAACAAATCTCGCGATTTTGGACCTGCAATTGCAAAAACTCCCCACTGAGAAGTAACATCATGAATTTCAGTATAACCAAACTCTTCCATTTTATCTTCTGCAGCTTTTCGAAGATAATCACCATCGTAAGAACTCCAAGCTCCAGCCGATACCAAGTAGTAGCTATTCTCGCCTTGCCTTACGATGGTATACTCGGTTCGCGTCGTCCCGTGATCCGTCAACGCGTATGTTAAATTTATGCGCCCTACCTTGGGAAGTTTATTACAGGTAAACCAATTTAAAAAGTTTGTTGCACCGGGGCCTTTCACTATGTGCTTTGTAAATGCCGTCGCATCAATTAAACCAACGCTTTCGCGTACAGCTTTAGCTTCCTCGAGAGAGTACTGCCACCATACGCCACGGCGGAAACTTCTCGATTTGTTATCAAAATCTTCCGGAGCATCTACTGGCCCATAATAATTAGCTCTTTCCCACCCATTAACCTGACCAAATTGAGCTCCTAAGTTTTTTTGTCTCTCATATGCCGGCGCTGTTCTCAGCGGCCGGCAAGCCTCTCTTTCTTCGTCAGGATGATGTAAAATAAATACATGTTCATAGCATTCTTCATTTTTTCTGGCAG
>CAYMIR010000005.1:14119-30549 GCA_964390655.1 uncultured Marinovum sp. | reverse complement strand
TAACATTTTTTTCGTTTGCCTCTTCAGTTTTATTTTTCATTAGTCTATCATAAGCTCCTCGAGTCAAAAAGGTTTTAAAATGAGCAAATCAGATCCGTTCGGTTTTGACATGTCTGTTTCTTCTGCGAAGAAAAAAAATCCCCGCGGAAAGCGTGGACTTACTGGAGGGTCTGAGACATCTATTCAGACCTGCCAACATGAAGGATGTAAAGAAGCAGGTAAATTCCGGGCTCCAAAGTCACCGGATGTACTCGATGAGTTTTATTGGTTCTGCAAGGAACACGTTCGTGATTATAACTTAAAGTGGAATTTTTTTACGAACCAGACAGAAGCTGAAATGAACGCTCAAATGTCAAAGGACAAAGTATGGGAAAGAGAAACAAAAGACTTTAGAGACCCAGAGGCGAGAGCCTGGGCACGGCTAGGTATAGAAGATCCACATCAAGTGCTGGGTGAAAATGCTACCAAAAATCCAGGTCGAAACGGCACTAGTGCTGGAAATTCAAGACGGCTTCCACCGACAGAGCGCCGAGCTGTTGAAATTCTAGATGCAAAAGATAACTGGAGCAAAGCCGAAGTTAGAAAAGCCTACAAAGCTCTCATAAAAATACTCCATCCCGACATGAATGGCGGAGACCGGAGCCAAGAAGAACAATTACAAGAAGTTGTTTGGGCGTGGGACCAAATAAAAGAAAGCCGAAACTTTAAGTAATGCCTACCTATTAAAAATTTTACGATCAACTTTGCTTAAAATGTAAACTTACACCATTTATACAGTGTCTTTTCCCCGTTGGCTGGGGTCCATCATCAAAGATATGGCCGAGGTGAGATCCGCACCTACTACAGTGACACTCTGTTCGAACCATAAAAAACTTTTTATCCGTTTGTGTCCCAATTGCTCCGGGTAAAGCTTGCCAAAAACTAGGCCAACCTGTGCCCGAATTATATTTATGGGCAGAGGAATAGAGCGATAAATCGCAACCTTTACAATGATAAACTCCCTCATCAAAGAGTTTATCAAGAGGTGAAGTAAAGGCCCGCTCGGTGCCATGTTTTCGCATAACTTTGTATTCCAAGTCAGAAAGTAACGCTTTCCATTCACGCTTAGTTCTCGTGATTTCAAATACCTTTACCTCTTTAGCCAAAACTTTAGCTGGAATAAAAGCCGCCAAGATTGCAGTGGTCGAGTTGCTAAAAAAACTCCTTCGATTCATTTTCCCATCCCATTTCATTATTCAAATATTCATTTGCCCAAGTCTCTGTTTCTCAGAAAAAATAGAGCAGCAAAAACGATTTATTAATGTGTATATAGTGTTTATTTATTTTTTTCCTTCCCCTTGTGGAATCCCGATATATGTTGCACTTGAAGAGCGGTGTGCTTTTAAGGACTAAATAATGACTGATAAGACGTACGATTTGAACAATAGACCTAATAAAGAAATCTCAGTAAGAGAAGTTTTTGGCATAGAAACTGACATGGTGGTCAAGGGATTTGATGAGAAATCTGACAGGGTTCCTGATATTGATGAAACTTATAAATTTGATCCTGACACCACCCTAGCCATCTTGGCGGGTTTTTCACACAATAGGCGTGTTATGATCCAAGGATACCATGGAACTGGGAAGTCAACCCATATTGAGCAAGTTGCTGCGAGGCTCAAGTGGCCAGCAGTTCGTGTTAATTTGGACAGCCATATCAGTCGTATCGATTTAATAGGTAAAGACGCCATAAAACTTAGGGATGGTGTGCAAATCACTGAATTCCACGAGGGTATTCTGCCTTGGGCTTTAAGAAACCCAGTTGCTATAGTATTTGACGAGTATGACGCGGGTAGAGCGGACGTCATGTTCGTTATTCAGCGGGTTTTGGAACATGATGGGAAATTAACACTCATGGATCAAAATGAAATAATCCAACCAAACCCAAACTTTAGATTATTTGCTACTGCAAATACAGTCGGTTTAGGCGATACGACAGGTTTATACCATGGAACCCAACAAATAAATCAAGCTCAGATGGATAGGTGGTCTCTAGTAGCTACATTGAATTATCTATCAGTAGAGGCCGAGACTTCGATTGTTTTGGCAAAAGCACCAAATTACAATACCGATGCAGGGCGAAAAACAATCAAGCAGATGGTAACGGTAGCTGATCTAACACGAACCGCTTTTATGAATGGCGACTTATCTACCGTTATGAGCCCTAGGACTGTAATCGCATGGGCACAAAATGCTGAAATTTTCGGTAGTATGGGATATGCTTTTAGGCTCTCCTTTTTGAATAAATGTGACGAATTAGAAAGACAGACTGTTGCGGAATTTTACCAACGATGTTTTGATGAAGAGTTACCAGAAAGTGCAGCCGCAATGAGTGTTAGTTAAAATCACCAGATAGGATCCTCAATAATTTGATCCTATAGCAAATCGCAGGAAACTTTTTTAAAATGGCTAGTAGTTCTGACAATCCAGCAGATCCATTTAAAAAAGCTTTAGCTGAAGCTACAAAAGTGATGGCTAATAATCCCGAATTAAACGTTAACTACACTGTGGACCCATCTGGTATTTCGGGAGACAGCATAAGGCTACCGCAGATAAGTCGAAGAATGAGCCGTGAAGAAGTCTTAGTAGCGCGCGGCACCTCCGATGCTCTTGCATTGTATCATCGCTATCATAATGAAAAAACTCACGCCCGTTACGTACCTGAAGGGGGAATAGCTCAAGAAATTTACGAGGCTATGGAAACTGCACGTTGCGAAGCTCTGGGAGCCCGAGACATGCCAGGTACCGCGGGTAATATTGACGCAAAAATAGCATCGGAGACAGACAGGGTTGGGTATCGAGATATCAAAGATCGATCCGATGCACCGTTGTCCGATGCAGCTGGTTTTTTAATTCGAAGTTTAGCCACAGGCCGTGAATTACCGGAAGGAGCTCAAAATGTTTTAAACCTTTGGCGTGATTTTTTAGAAACTCAGGCCGGAAAAACAATAGAAAATGTTTCAAATCAATTAGAGGATCAAAGTCAATTCGCAAAGTTTGCCCGCCAAGTAATAACTGATCTTGGTTATGGAGATCAGCTTGGAAACGATCCAGATAATTCAGATGATGAAGACGAAGAAGAATTTCAAGATGATGCCGACGAGGAAAGTAATCCGGACAGTACGGGAGATGAGGACAGCCAGGACGAAGAGAGTGACGCCAATCCAGAGCAATCGCAGGAGGAGCAACAAGATGCTGGACAAGCTAGTGTTTCCCTCGATGATGATAACTCCGATGATATGTCTGAGGAAACAGAATTACCTGAAGGCGAGTCACCAATCGAACCTCCAGCACCTCAGCCGTTTTCTGAAGCTGACCCTAATTATAAAGTTTTTGCCAAAGAATATGATGAAGAGGTTAACGCAGATGAACTTGCTGAACCTGTAGAACTAGAGCGCTTAAGAGCATATTTAGACCAACAGCTCGAGCCATTGAAAGGTGCAGTGAGTAGATTGGCAAACAAGCTGCAACGACGGCTTCAAGCCCAGCAAAACCGGAGCTGGCTCTTTGATTTAGAGGAGGGGATTCTTGACGCAGGTAGGCTGGCTCGTGTTGTTGCGAACCCGACCACTCCCCTCAGCTTTAAAATGGAGCAGGATACGGAATTCCGGGATACCGTTGTGACACTTCTATTGGACAACTCGGGATCAATGAGGGGAAGACCAATATCAATTGCTGCAATTTGTGCTGATGTTCTTGCAAGAACTCTTGAGAGATGCAGCGTTAAGGTTGAGATTCTTGGTTTTACAACTAGAGCTTGGAAAGGTGGTCAATCTAGAGAACGTTGGCTGAACGAGGGAAGACCTCAGCAGCCAGGTCGTTTAAATGATCTAAGACATATTATTTATAAAGGGGCCGATGCACCATGGCGACGTTCTCGTCCAAATTTAGGCCTCATGATGAAAGAAGGCCTTCTAAAGGAAAATATTGATGGGGAAGCCCTGGAATGGGCTCATCGAAGGATGATAGCGCGCGCTGAACAGCGAAAAATATTAATGGTTATTTCGGATGGTGCACCGGTAGACGATAGTACATTGTCGGTTAATCCTGCAAATTATTTAGAAAAACATCTTCGAGACGTGATAGACATGGTAGAACGCAGAAAGGCTGTAGAGCTGCTTGCTATCGGGATTGGTCACGATGTTACAAGATATTATGAAAGAGCCGTTACAATAACTGACGTGGAGCAATTGGCTGGCGCAATGACAGAACAGTTAGCAGCATTGTTTGATACCGATCCACGGGCCCGAGCGCGAGCAATGGGGCTAAAAAAGTTTGGATAAACATGAAAACAGCTTTCTTTCAATCCTTTGAAGACGCATCCGATAGGGAAGAAACTCCCGGTAGATTAGCTATGGTGCAGGCACAACTGAAAAAATATAATTTGTCGGGCTACCTCGTGCCCCGTTCTGACGTCCACCAAGGGGAATATGTTGCGGCACGTGATGAGAGATTGTCATGGCTTACAGGTTTTACAGGTTCAGCTGGAATATGCGTTGTTGGAAAAGACAGGGCAGGAATATTTGTAGACGGCCGCTATAGTATCCAAGCTAGAAAACAAACAATATCACCATTTGAAGTTATCCAATGGGATAAAAAGAATTTTTTTCGTTGGATTGACAAAAACATCGTGAAGGGAAAAATTGGATTTGACCCATGGCTTCACTCACACAAGGAAATTTTTTCGTTAAGTGAAGAATTTGCAAACTCAGGTATTAGTTTTGCTCCATATGATAATCTCATTGAAAAAGTCTGGATGACCCGCCCTGCGAAAACATGCAACAAAATCATGAAGTATCCCGATGATTTAGCTGGACTTTCTGCAAGAGAAAAATGTCAAAAAATTGCAGAAAATATAAGAGTTAAAAAGGCGAACTCAGCAGTAATCACATTGCCAGACAGTATCGCTTGGCTTCTTAATTTGCGCGGAAATGACGTAATTCATAATCCAATACTGCATGCATTTTTGATAATCGATAGTGAAGGGTGTGTTAAAATATTTTCCAGAAATGAAGGTTTATTACATTGTATCAGTGATTTAAAAGATTTTGTTGAAGTCCATCCTGTTGAAAATTTTGAGACAACTCTTTCTGAACTAACCGGATCTGTAATTATGGATGAAACAACCGCTCCTTTCGCTGCTGTCAAAATACTTCAAGCCAACGGTAGCGAGCCTATTATGGGTGAAGACCCTATAATCTTACCAAAGGCATGCAAAAATCCTGTTGAGTTAAGACATGCTAGAATATGCCACAAGCGTGATGCCGTTCATATGTGTGAATTTCTATCCTGGCTGGACAAGCAAAATGAGAATGAGTTTGATGAAATTGACGTTGTAATAGAGTTAGAAAATTTTCGAAGAAAAGATAAAAATCTTAAAGAAATTAGTTTCGATACTATAGCAGCTTCAGGTCCAAACGCTGCATTGCCACATTATCGCGTCAATTACTCAAGTAATAGAACAATAAAAACAGGGGACGTTTTGCTCGTCGATAGCGGAGGACAATATCTTGATGGTACAACAGACATAACCAGGACAATTGCAATCGGAAAACAAAGAAAAGAGGTTAAAAACGCTTTTACTCGCGTGTTAAAAGGCTTAATCGCTATATCTAAATTAAAATTTCCATCTGGCACAAGCGGTAGAGATATTGATGCTTTTGCACGAGCACCTTTGTGGCAATTTGGACAAGACTATGCTCATGGAACAGGGCACGGCGTCGGGCATTATTTAAGTGTGCATGAAGGCCCTCACCGGATTTCAAAATTTTCAAATGTCGAATTCAGAGAGGGTATGATTGTCTCAAATGAACCGGGCTTTTATAAAGAAGGCAAGTTCGGGATTAGAATTGAAAATCTGATTTTGGTGAAAAATACTGGATTAGAAGTTGAGAATTCCTTTTTAGAATTTGAAACTCTTACTTTTGTTCCCATTGATAGACGTTTAATATCTATGAATTTATTGGATGCACATGAGCTTGAATGGATAAATAATTATCACAATCAATGTTGGAGACGCGTACAAGACTACGTGACGCCTCAGACAAAAGCTTGGTTGAAAACTATGACAAAACCGCTCTGAAATATTTAAAGCGAGAAAATATAAAATGAAATCAGAATTCATAATAGGCTTTGCTTCTGGTAAATGGTCAATTCGGGCTGGCGGCGCCGTTCTTGGCGAAACTAAAAATGCTCTGGAACTGTATGAAGGCGATAGCAAACCAGCTTTGTACTTTCCCAAAAAAGATCTTGCTATGGCTTTTTTTGAAAGGACAGGACACGAAATAATACATCCCCAGAAAGGAACAATGGGGTATTATTCAATAATCACGAAAAGCCAGACCCTAGAAAATATAGCATGGGAATTTATCGCCCCTAGACCAGAAGTTATGGATTTGCTAAATTATGTTTCTTTTGCTTCTGTAAGCGCAATTACGATAGAGAGAATTTAAATTGATAACGACAAGAATTTAAACAAGTTAATTTTTATTCGTTAGGTTAGAATTGAATGTACAAAGAAAATTCTTTTGAAATATTAAAAGATCATTTCGGCGAACGATGGTCAGTATCACCTTCAGATACCGAAAACCATGGGCGCAGTGAGTCACACTTCCCAATCCATGCACCCGATGCAGTAGTATACCCAAAAACCACTGAAGAAGTAGTTTTTCTGGTAAATGTTTGTCAGGAGGCTAATATACCTTTGATTGGTTATGGAATTGGTACATCTTTAGAGGGACACACCTCTGCAATAAACGGCGGTATCTGTGTCGATTTTTCTAGAATGTGCAAAGTCTTGGAAATCGATCCCTATAGTATGACGGCAACATTAGAACCCGGCGTAACCAGAGAGCAGTTAAATACTGAATTAAGGCACTCAGGGCTGTTCTTCTCCGTAGATCCAGGCGCAAATGCAACCCTTGGAGGAATGGCATCAACTAGGGCTTCAGGGACGACCACTATTCGCTATGGCACCATGAAAGAAAATATTCAAAGCCTGGAAATAGTATTAGCAAACGGGGAATGTATCAGTACTAATACAAAAGCTAAAAAGTCAGCAGCGGGCTATGATCTTACTGCTCTATTTATAGGAGCAGAAGGTACGTTGGGACTAATTACTAAAATTACAGTTAAACTGCACCCTATCCCAGAATTAATTACTTCTGGAATAGTTGCTTTTAAAACAATTAATGATGCTGTTGAAGCAGTACAGGATATATCTTTTACTGGCGTTCCTGTGGCGCGACTTGAATTTTTAGACGAAAAATCAGTTGAAGCTTTTAATGCATATTCCCATTTAAATTTACCTTTAAAGCCGCACCTTCTTTTCGAGCTACATAGTTCAGAAAAATCCGCGCCCGACGATATTGAAAACTTCAAATTAGCATGCTCGGAATATGGCGGAATGCAGTTTCAGTGGTCTTCCAAAGAAGAGGAGCGAAAGGAGCTCTGGGCTTTGCGGCATAAAGGTTACTATGCAATTTTAGCTTCAGCACCGGGGAAAAGAGCTATAGTGACAGATATATGCGTTCCTCAGACTGACTTGGGAAGAGCCGTATTGGAAACCCAAAAAGAAATTTCCAGAAGTGGGATATCTGGACCAATTTTAGGACACGTTGGAGATGGGAACTTTCATGCAATTTTATTAGTTGATCCTGAAAACCCTGAGGAGATGAAAGCTGCAAAAACTGTTGCCAACAAGATGGCAAATTTAGCAATTAGCTTAGGTGGAACATGTACTGGAGAACATGGAATAGGTATGGGTAAACTCGACTTCATGCCCGCGCAACTTGGCCATGCATGGAATATTATGGGTAACATAAAAGAAGCATTAGATCCGTCAAATATAATGAACCCTGGCAAACTAATTAAAAAAAATTAACTACGGATTGGATGCACCAGAAATCAAAACTCTTGAAGCCTCTCTTGCCTCATCGGTAATTCTATCTCCAGAAATCATGCGGGCTATTTCTTCCACGCACTCTTCACCTTTAATTTGGGCTACCCTAGATAAAGGTTTTTCACCTTTGATATCTTTTAAGACGACAAAATGCCTATCCGCTAAAGCTGCAACTTGCGGTGAATGTGTAACCACCAAAACTTGAGCATTGTTTTGAGCCAACTGTAAGAGACGTCGACCAACCGCGTCGGCTGTTGCTCCACCTATACCACGATCTATTTCATCAAAAACCATGGATACTTCACTTTGATCATTAGTTAAGCAAACCTTTAGAGCCAGAAGAAACCTACTTAATTCTCCTCCGGAAGCTATCTTTAAAATAGCGTCAAACTTTCCTCCAGCGTTTGTAGATATTGTGAAAGCAACTGAGTCTTGACCTGATTCATTTGGACTTACTTGTTTGATTTCAGTTTTAAATCTTGCTCTCTCCATTTTTAAAGGCTTTAGTTCTTTTTCAACCATTTTGTCCAAAACAGCCGCAGCTTTTCCCCGTTCTTTCGATAACCTATTTGATAAGTCTTCAAATTCTCTGAATGACTCGTCATAATTGGTTTTCAAGTTTTCGATATTTTTTGTGCCATTTTCTAAAAAAGTTAATTTTTCTTTTAGTTTATGTTCGAATTCTGGAAGCTCATCTGCTGTTAGCTTATACTTTCTGGCAAGGCCTCTAATAGTAAACAAACGGTCTTCGAGTATCTCCAAATCTTCTGGATTAAAGCTTAAATTAGATAGCACATCAAAGATGCCAGACTGCGCTTCTTGTAGTTCAAATTGAGCCCTACCAAGGGCTTTAATTGGTTCATCTAGAACATTATCGACATTTTTAGCGGCTTTTTCTAGACACTTTATTGCACTACTTAACTGACCTTCGGCACCACCTCTGTCGACTAAAGTACTAGCTTCAGTAATATTTTCACGAATACTTTTAGAGTTTTGCATTAATCTTCGCTTCGTATCTAGCTCAGTCTCCTCTCCTGGATAAGTCCCTAAATCTGAAATTTCTTTTAAATTATGCCTAATAAAATCTTCTTCATCGGCAAGTTCCTGATTTTTTTTGGTACACGCTTCTAAAGCCTTTTGATTTTCTTTAAACTTAAGAAAAGCTTTTTTTACTGAATTTAATGTTGGGCCAGTCTTAGCAAATTGATCCAAAAAATGTAAATGTCTCTTGGCATCCAAAAGACCACGTTCATCATGCTGCCCATGAAATTCAATCAGGTTTCCGCCTAAATATCTCAAAAAGTCAGACGAAACGCGTTTATCATTTACCCAGGCTGCTTTGCGGCCATCAGAAAAATTTACTCTACGAATTATTAATTCACCAGATTTTGGAATATCCGCTTTATCAAGGATTAAGTTTACTTTTCTGGACCTTTTTGTAGAAAAAACAGCTACGACTTCTCCTCTTTCCATTCCATCACGAACCATTGAAGCTTGACCTCGGGCTCCTAAAGCAAAGCCAAGACAGTCAAGTAAAATTGACTTTCCAGTTCCAGTCTCACCTGTGAACGCATTAAGGCCTGAGGAAAATTCTAAAGTTAATCTCTTTATCAATAAAATATCTTTGATTTCAAGCTCGTGAAGCATGATTCTCTACAACCACTGGCCCTTGACAACTTGTCGATATATTTGATTTAACCAGCCATTGCCCGAAGATTTGGGTTTTAAACCTTTACTACCCAATAGCTCGAAAGTCCGCTCATACCAATCTGTTGATCTATAGTTGTAACCTAAGATCGCCCCAGCCGTTTGCGCCTCATTCACCAAACCTAGGCTTAAATAAGCTTCAACAATTCTGTGCAAGGCTTCTGGAACCTGAGATGTCGTTGAAAATTCTTCTATAACACCTCTAAATCTATTAATAGCAGGTGCATAGTGGGCGCGTTTTAAATAATATCGCCCTACCTCCATCTCTTTACTGGCTAAGTGATCTCTTAAAAAATTAAATTTTATTTCTGAATTCGAGGCATATTCACTCTCCGGATATTCCTCTTTAATTAAATTAAAAACTTTCAGAGCTTCTTTTGCCAATTCTTGATCACGACCAATCGCCAGAACTCGGTCATAATAGCTTAAACCTATTAGATAATAAGCGTACGGCACATCCTTATCATTTGGGTGGAATTCAATAAATCGGTTTGCTGCACTAGCCACATTATCATAATCTTTATCTTTATGATAAGAATAAACCTGCATGATCAGTGCCCGTTTTGCCCAATCCGAATAAGGATAAAGTCTTTCAACTTCGGTAAATTTTTCAGCTGCGTCGCTGTACCGCTTTCGAAGAATTTCTTTTTCTCCAGAATTGAAAATTTTCTCGGCTGCCTGATCCTCAGAATTATTCCCAGTATCAACTTGGTTGTCAGAACAATTTGAAAGTAAAGTAAAGACTAAAAAAAATATTAGAGGCGTTACAGGACCTTTTAGCCAAGTCATTTATAATTTTCTCCAATACGACTAAGTTTGTGCTTCAAAAACATATTATACAATAACATAAATTGAATCTCTGAAAAACACCCAGTCGTAAAGATTAAATTTTGTATTTAAGCTACTTTACATACTTCAGATAGCTTAACACCACTGCCCGGTAAATTATCAACTGTTTCTTTGTCGCAAGAAATAATTTCAAAGTTTTCTTTATCAGCAAATAAACTTCTGAGAAGTCCATGAGTTATTCCATGGCCCGCCCTATTCCCAATGTAATGTCCAATAATTGGATATCCAGCTAAAGCTATATCGCCAAGAGCATCTAACATCTTATGCCTTACTGGCTCGTCTGAATGACGCAATCCGCCAGGGGACAAAACATTTTCACCATCAACTACTACTGCATTTTCATAACTGCCACCAAGAGCCAATCCCTTGGATCTCATCGCTTCCACCTCAGAATAACGACAAAAAGTTCTGCTATCACACAGCTCACGGACGAACGAACCATTAGACAAATCTAAAGTTTTACTTTGTATTCCTATTGCTGCGTCAGAAAATTCAATAGAAAAACTCATTTTTGGGCTCGTACTTGGCTGAAATTTCGCCCAGGCTAACCCATCTTTATATTCAACTGTTTTAAGGATCCGTATTGCCTTTGATGATTGCCGCTGCAGTTTAATTCCAGTTTTAAGAATTTTTTTGACAAATGCTAATGCGCTACCATCCAATATCGGAACTTCTGGTCCATCAATTTCCAACAAGGCGTTATTTATACCGCATCCAGTTAATGCTGCCATCAGGTGTTCAATAGTTGAAACACTAGCTCCATCTGAATTTGCTAATCGGGTGCAGAGTTCACTATCAACTACGTTATCCAATACAGCAGAAATAAATTTATTGCCTGTTTTCACATCAATTCTTTTGAAAGAGATTCCAGAGTCGATATCGGCTGGCAATACTACTAATTTGGACCACAAACCTTTGTGTAAACCTATTCCTTCAAAAATAATTGGTTTACTCACGGTTGTTTGCAAAACACCACCCCAAAATGCATTTAGACTAATCCTCAATTAATCACTTGATAGAGTGCCAATCGCAATAAAACAATTAACTCTTTGTGACTTTTTGTTACATACATTAACAAAATGAAGTCTTTAACTCCGCCTTTAAGTAGACCTAGAAAATATTACCCAAGACAGTTAGTTAGCTTGACGCCGCAGAAAGGCAGGAACTTCTATCTTTTCCTGCTCTAGATCATCAAATTCACTTTCCCCATTAACATCAGCATTAAGGTTTGGCTCTTTTCTACTAACACCAGATCCTGAGCTTATAGTTTCACTTCTTGACATTCTACTGATTAACGAGCTTATCCCAAATTTTGGACGCTCAGATACTAGATTTTCTTCACTGTTGGGCAGACTATTTTTTTGATCAGTTTCTTTTATAACGGCTGCCTTTAGTCTCGCTAGAGTTTCCGGGGAGGGAACTCCCGGAGATGACTGAGGCTGAACCTCCAAGGTTTCTTCTAATTTAGAGTTGGCCTTTAGATCATAGTTTTCCTGACCGAGCGGTTGATCAAGTTCTATGTTTGCAGAAATTTCACTGTCAACTTGATCAAATATTTCTTGGGTTTTAGCAACAATTGGCTCCTCTAAAGATAAGTTTTGAACAGTTTCGTCTACAATTTCTTCTACTGCCAAAACAGAGGACTCTTCTGAATTTTGTGTTGTAGGGCGTGAGATTTCTTCAGCTTCAATACCGGTTGCAACAACCGAAACTCGCATCTTACCCTCCAACTCTGTATCTAAAGTTGAGCCAACAATTATGTTTGCATCAGGATCAACTTCCTCTCTAATTCTATTAGCCGCCTCATCTAGTTCAAAAAGTGTTAGATCGTATCCACCAGTGATATTTATTAATACTCCTTTAGCACCGCGTAACGATATTTCATCAAGAAGTGGGTTAGCAATCGCTTTTTCAGAAGCTTGAACAGCCCGATCTTCACCTTCTGCCTCTCCGGTTCCCATCATAGCCTTACCCATTTCGTCCATGATGGCACGAACATCGGCAAAATCCAAATTAATTAGGCCAGGTCTGACCATCAGATCAGTCACACCTTTAACACCTTGATATAAAACATCATCGGCCATACTGAACGCTTCGGTAAACGTAGTTTTTTCATTTGCAATTCGAAATAAATTTTGATTTGGAATAATGATTAGTGTATCGACCATTTTTTGCAACGCTTCAACACCTTCTTCAGCTTGGCGCATGCGCTTGATACCCTCAAACTGAAAAGGCTTGGTAACCACTCCGACAGTTAAAACACCAAGTTCCCTAGCAGCCTGAGCGATGATTGGAGCAGCTCCTGTGCCTGTTCCACCGCCCATCCCTGCCGTGATAAAGCACATGTGCGTGCCAGATAGTTCATTTACAATTTGCTCAATACTCTCTTCGGCCGCTGAAGCACCAATAGAGGCTCGTGCACCTGCACCAAGACCCTCAGTGACTTTAACCCCCAACTGTATTTTTTGTGAAGACTGACTTTGTTGTAACGCCTGAGCGTCCGTATTGGCCACAACAAAATCCACACCTTTAAGCTGCTTCTCAATCATGTTGTTAACCGCATTTCCGCCTGCCCCGCCGACGCCAAAAACCGTTATACGAGGTTTTAACTCGTCTTTTTCTGATACTGATAAATTTAATGTCATAATAGATCCGCCTGTTTTGCCCAATTTTTTTGGTGCTTAATTTACTGCTTTTATTAAAGTTGACGATAAAGCGTTTTGCCAAAAAGGTCACGTAAAAAAATAATAAATCTTACTATATATGGTAAATTATCTAAGTTTTTGCCGATATTTAGATAAAATAGTGTGTTACTTGATCAAAACTCACCAATTATCTTTGAACCACCGAAAGACACGACTCACTGACTGCCCACTAAAATTTTTGCTGCGTGGAGAAAAATCCCACCATTCGTCCTGAGGATGAGCCGCAAATAAACTAAGTCCTACAAGTCCAGCGCAATTCGGTCCAGAGTATGCCTGAGGCAACCGATGAATTCGCATAGGCCTTCCTAATCGAACTTGTTGACCTAGAATTTTAACAGCTAGAGAATCTATCCCAGGAACCTGGCTGGCGCCCCCAGTAAGAATAATTTTCTGGCTCGGTAAATCATCAAAGCCAGCACTACCTAGACTAGACCGCGCCTCCTCCAAAATTTCTTCAATTCTAGGTCTCATTATTCCAATTAAATCTGATCTACTAATAATTCGGCGGTCAAGCTCCCAGTCTCCCGTCTCGCTAGTAATCTCAATCATCTCACGATCGTCCAGACCAGTTGCGACAACACCGCCATTTCGAGTTTTTATTCTTTCTGCTGTTGATGAAGGAACCTGCAAACCCATAGAAATATCTCGGGTTACCAACTCTCCTCCCATTTTTATTGTTTCAGCAAAAATCATGTGCTTTTTCCAAAATATAGAAATATTGGTTGAACCTCCTCCAAGATCAATGCACGCCGCTCCCAATTCTTTTTCATCTTCAACCAAAGATGAAAGTGCCGAAACATATGCGGAAGAAGCAACTCCAGCCAACTCTAAATCACACCTTTTTATACAATAGGCTAAATCTTGTATTGTTTTTTCTTTGATAGTGAGCATATGCATATCGACGGACAAGCTTTTACCTATTTGACCTCTAGGATCAGATAAGCCCGTTTTGTGATCTAAGGAAAAATTTACAGGTTGTGCATGTAGGACTTCTCTATCTGAATCATAGGCTGGAATTCCACATGATCCTAGCACGTCAGCAATATCATTATTGTCGACGATTTCATTTTTGATTTCTACGCTGCCTTCGAGGCCGTAAGAGCGTGGGCAGCCGCCCGAAACACACGCAATTGCGTGGTCTACTCGAGAATTTGCCAACTTCTGGGCAGATTGTAACGCAGTTCTAATTGCTCTCTCCGTTTCAGGCATCGATACAATTTCGCCATATTCTATTCCCCTGGATTTGGTTAATGCAGAGCCAATTACTTGGAACCCTGACTGTCCCGCAAGGGAGCCAACACCGTCTCCATCGATGTTTGCTTCCGGACCATTAAACTTTAATATTAAACAACCTATCTTAGAAGTCCCAACATCTAAAACAGCTATCACCCCTCGCTGCAAAGCAGCGGACCGCATCGCCCTCATAGCTCGCTGCGAATGATACAACTCTATCAATTTCTTACTCCAATTACTTCCGAATTTTTTTGACCATATTTATCTGACGGAACCCTCAGCGTGATCCTGGACGGGAGCCTAAAGTCAAAAACTGCTATCTGACGAGATAAGATTTGTTCTGTTTTATCTAAAATTATAATTTTTTGAATAGCCTGCAATGCATCAATCTCAGGTAACATGACAACTTGGCCTGATTTCATAACGATATTCCAGCGTCTCTGCCCCACAAAAACCAAACCCCGGACTTGATCTAAATTCCCGTAAATAGCTTTAAAAATGGCAGTTGCTTGAGCTGCTGCATTTTCTGCTCCCTCGCCTGTTATCACAGGCAAATCAGAGAAATTCTCACGCGAATGCAATGACCTTATATATTCACCCTTTTCGCTTAAAACATTAAAGCCAATTTCTTTCTTCATAAGTAAAGACGGGGTTTTTTCATCTACCTTTATATGAAGAATTCCTCCGTCTTTTATGTACGCTTCAGCAATCTTAACAGGGGGCAAAGATAAAACCCGTTTGTGCAAATCAGCTAAATCCAAATCAAAAGAACTTATAGGAAAATGCAAACCCAAAACTTCTCTTATCTCAGCATTTAAACTGTCACTAGCTCCCTCAATAGACAACGCGTCTAACATAAACTCAGGACGTTCAATTACTTTTCGGTACAAGTCATAGGCTATTTCTTCTAATTGTTCTTTGTTTTTTTGATCTTGAAAATAAATTACAATGAGAATTGCTAAGGTAATTAGAGGAAAGCCATAAAATATTGCTTTTCTTATCAATGAGGAAAGCATCCATCTAGAAAGTTTGTATCTCAGGCGAGAGGGAGCTGGGTCTCGTTTTTTGAATCTTGAAAAACTTATCTGTTGCAAGACGCATCCTCCACAATCCAGGTGCATAAGCTGTCAAAAGAAATACCTTTTTCTTTAGCCTGCTCGGGACTAAGAGAAGTTGGCGTCATACCCGGCTGGGTATTTATTTCTAATAAAAATAGCCCATCAATACCGAGACTGTTATCCCACCGAAAATCAACACGGGATATTCCTTTACATCCTAGAGCCGTGTGGGCGCGCAAAGCAAAATCTTCACAGGCATCATAAATTTCTTTTGGAATATTGGCTGGAAAAATATGCTTTGAAGCCCCCATATTATATTTGGACTCATAATCATACCAATTTTCTGTAATAATATCTGTCACACCCAGAGGTTGCTCATCCATTATTGTCGTGGTCAGTTCTTTACCAGGTATGAATTTTTCTACCAAAACTTGGTCCGGAAAATTTTTTTCCAAAGTGGAAAAATTATCATAATCTTGCATAACCAAATGAACGCCAACCGACGAACCCTCGTTTACTGGTTTTATGACATATGGTGGCTCCATTAAATGTGCCGAAAATGCTAAGGCAGAAGACGTACAGATACTTTCTGCTACGGGCAAATTATCAGATTTAAAAATTCTTTTTGCAATATCTTTATTCATTGCCAAAGTTGAAGCTTGAACGCCAGAATGTGTATATGGGAGTTCTAACCACTCAAATAAACCCTGGACACATCCATCTTCTCCATATCTGCCATGCAGGGCATTAAATATGATATCAGGAGATATCCGACCAAGCTCTTTTGGTAAATCATTACCCGCATCCACTTCGCTCACCTTATATCCTACACGACGCAGAGCGGCAGCACATTCACGGCCGGATACTAACGACACTTGCCGCTCTACTGAGCGACCGCCTTTAACAACTGCGACGTGGAGATCTGTCCTGCTCGACATA
>CAYMIR010000005.1:0-14019 GCA_964390655.1 uncultured Marinovum sp. | reverse complement strand
CTAATAGCCTAAACGGTTTAAACTAAAAACGCGTTATAGATTGGTTTCACCAATTCTTATTACTTCCCACTGTAACTTAACTTTACTCTTTTGGAAAACACTTTTTCTTACCTCTTCGCCTAAACTTTCCAATTCACCAGCTGTAGCATTGCCAGTATTAATTAAAAAGTTCGAATGCTTTTCGCTAATTTTTGCCCCGCCATAAGTTGCTCCTCGCATACCAGCTTCATCAATTAATTTCCATGCTTTAAGATCATGTAAATCATCTATTTCCCCTGTACTAGAAAAGCCTGAAGGGTTTCGAAACGTGCTTCCTGCTGTGCGCTCTTTAGTTGGTTGAGTTTCATCTCTTTTAGCTAATTGATTTTGCATCTTAAGATGTAAAGCTGCTGGATCACCAATATTGGCGTCAAAAGTAGCCTCAAGAATTATGCAATCTTGAGGCAAATCACACTGCCGATAAGAAAATTTTATATCTTTTGAGGATAACTCAAACAGTTCACCCGAACGATTTATAAGTTTAGCCGAAACAAAAAAATCTGCAACATAGGATCCATAGCACCCTGCATTCATCTTAATTGCCCCTCCAATCGACCCAGGAATTGTTCTAAGAAATGTTAAATCTAAACCATTGTCTGCAGCTCTAGAGGCCACATGAGAATCCAAAGCGGAAGCACCAACAATAATTTTATTTTTCTCAAAAGAAATTTTATTAAACCCACTTCCCAACCTAATCACTGCCCCTCTTATTCCACCATCTCTAATTATAAGGTTACTACCCACACCAATAGGGAAAGTATCGACATCACTTGGAAGCATCTTCAAAAAATCAATTAGGTCTTGCGTATCTGCTGGCATAAAAAAGAAATCAGCAGGACCCCCTACTCGCAGCCAAGTGATTTGTGAGAGATCTTTATTTTTTATTAAAGATCCACGTGTATGAAAGATCATAAAAAAACCTATTTCTTTAAGTACAGCAAACAAACGGCTTTTTTAAGTTGCTTTTATCCCAAATCATTTAGTCTAAGGGGTAAATTATTTGCCCATACGCTTATTGTACCGGCTCCTAAAAAAACTATGATGTCTCCGCTTTTTGCTTGACCTCTAATTAACGCTTCTAATTCATCCTCATCATCTACCGAGAAAACATTTCTATGCCCATGCCTAACCAGACCATTTACCAAATCGGACTTTGATGCTCCATCTATTGGGACCTCTCCAGCAGAATAGACCTCCATTATACCGACAAAATCTGCCTCATTAAAACAAGAGCAGAAATCATCAAATAATGATTTTAATCTTGTATACCGGTGCGGTTGATGGATAGCAAAAACTTTTCCTGTAGCAGTCTGCCTGGCAGCTCTTAAAACAGCAGATATTTCAACAGGGTGGTGTCCGTAATCATCTATAATCTTAATCCCATTTAATTCTGCAACTTGAGTAAATCGCCTATTCACCCCTTTAAATTGCGAAAGCGATTTTTTAATTGATTTCTTGTTAATATCCAAATGGCGAGCTATTGCTATCGCCGCTAGCGAATTAGATACATTGTGGTTTCCTGGCATAGGCAAGGAAAGTCGATCTAAAGTAATATTTTCTCTTTGCAACAGGACGTCAAAATAAGAAATGCCGTCCATAAAAGTAACATTTACAGCTCGAACATCTGCTTGCGCGTTAAAACCGTAAGTTATAATTCGTCTATCAGTCACTTTGCCAACGAGAGCTTGTACTTCAGGATGATCGGTACAACAGAAGGCAACTCCATAAAAAGGAATGTTTGATACAAACTCTAAAAAAGCTTTACGCAGCATTTCGAAATCACCCCAGTGATCAAGATGCTCCGGATCTATGTTGGTTACTACGGCTAAAGTTGCGGGTAACCGATTAAATGTACCATCACTCTCATCTGCTTCAACGACCATCCAATCACCCTGACCGAGCCGGGCGTTTGAACCGTAGGCGTGGATAATACCACCATTGATAACTGTTGGATCCAGCTCTCCGCCATCGAGTAGAGTTGCCACTAATGTTGTAGTAGTTGTTTTTCCATGTGTGCCGGCAATTGCTATATTTGAATTTAGCCGCATTAGTTCAGCCAGCATTTCAGATCTTTTTACAATTGGGATACCTTTGTTTCGCGCGCCCATTAATTCTGGATTGTATTCTGAGACTGCTGTAGAAATGACTACAACAGCAGCATTTTTTAAATTTGACGCATGATGCTCGTAGAAAATGTTAATGCCCAATTTTTCTAATCTTTCTGTAATGGGGCTTTTTTTAATATCAGAACCCTGAACTTTATAATTCAAGTTTAATAAAACCTCAGCAATGCCAGACATCCCTATACCACCAATGCCTACAAAATGTATTGCACCTATATTTATTGGAAGTTTTGTTAGTGAGTTCATCTTTCGTTGTATCCCGATATCTCCTCAACACGGTCAGCTAATTTCTTAGTGGCGTCCAATACAACTGTTTTGTGCGCGTTAGCGGCCATCTTAGTAGCATTTTCGGGCGATGAAAGAATTTTTAGCACAGCTTTATTGAGCCTTTTTACTGTTAAATTCTGCTCGGCGATTACCGTAGCAGCTCGTAATTTTTTCAAAGGTTCAGCATTCGAAGTCTGCTCGTCTCTAATGGCAGAACCAAGAGGAATGAGAATTGAGGGGCGCCCAACCACGCTAATATCAGCAACAGAAGATGCTCCCGACCTCGAAATAATGAGCTGCGCCTCATTAAGATGGCAGGCTATATTTTCAAAGAAGGGCAAAACTTCGCATGCAATCCCTTTCGAAAAATAATATGACTTAACGCGCTGACAGTCTTCTTCACGCACTTGTTGACGAACACGAATATATTTTAATACTTCATCCGGCAAAGTACCTATAGCCTCTGGAACAATATCTGATAAAATTTTAGCACCTTGAGACCCGCCCATTATTAAAATCGACATAGGGTGGTTGCCAGGAGGGATATACGGAGACCCAGAGCGATCTAAAATTTCTTTTCTAACTGGGTTGCCAATATGTTCATGCTTTATGTTTTTAGGAATAGCTGTTGGCCAAGTACCACAAGCAACTAGATGAGCTTTTTTAGCAAATAATTGGTTGACCTTTCCCAAAACTCCATTTTGCTCATGGATAATTCTAGGTAAACTCATAAATATTGATGCGATAAGTGCCGGAATTGTGGGGTATCCGCCAAAGCCAATTATAATGGCTGGTCGGTGCTTCCAGAATGTCTTCAGAGTGGTAAAAATACCCCTCAGAATTAAAAAAGGAGCTTTTATTTTGGAAATAAATCCATGTTTCGCGAAGGTTGCTGAGGGAACTGTTTCTATTTTTACCGCATTAGGAAAATTTTTTGTAAACCTTGCCCCTCTAACATCAGTTGAGAGCTTGACCTCCCAACCCCGCATTAAAAGTTCCTCAGCCAAAGCCTGAGCAGGAAACATATGTCCACCCGTACCGCCAGCCGACAATATTGCTAAAGGTTTTGTTTCCAAAATTCACCCATTGATAAAAATATCAGCCACATTTTTTTGAGGTCGGCTTCGAGTTAACGCCAGTAAAATTCCTATAGTAATGCCACCCGCAATTAGAGAAGAACCCCCATAGCTGACAAAAGGCAAAGTCATGCCCTTTGCCGGCAATAATCTAGCGGCAACACCAATATTAATAACGGCTTGAATCCCAAACATACAAACAAGGCCTGTTCCAGCTAGGCGTACAAATATATCCCTCTCTCGCAGCAAACGAGCTAAAGAAATACATACCACGGCGGCATATATAGTTAAAATTAATCCAACCAATACAAATCCATACTCTTCAGCAGCAACGGCAATGATAAAATCAGTATGAGCATCTGGTAGGGACCATTTCACTTGCCCTTCTCCCACACCCACACCAAAGAATCCACCCTCTTGAATTGCATTGGTGGCATATCCTAACTGGGTTTTAGGGTCTAAATCTGGTGATAAAAAACCATCAATTCGCCTAGCAAAATGTTCTGAATAAGTATAGGCAAAAGAACCTAAACCTATCGTTGCAGCTGCTACCACGATAAGTAAAAGGATATGAGCTCCCGCGACAAAATACACGACTGCCCAACCAAACAAGATTAAACAGGCTTGACCAAAATCTGGTTGAAAAACAAGAAATGCTGAAATAACTGTAGTCAATACAAACGAAATTAGTCTCCCCGGAGGACCATTAATTTCTTTAGAAGCTGAAATCATCCAAGCAGTTACAACTAAAAAACAAGGTTTCAAGAATTCGGAGGGTTGCAAGGAGGCGAACCCCAAAGTGTACCAACGCGTTGCACCCTTTCCAAAATCTGTTCCAAAAATAGGAAGTAACATGAGGGCGATAAACGAAAAAACGAACCCAATTATTGCTAATCTTCTCACTAAATCAACTGACATCATTGATAATGAAATCATAGTTAATATAGATAGCGAACCAAAAACCACTTGTCTTTCCACATAATGGAACGGAGCAAATCCATTTTTTTCGGCTAACGGGGGAGAAGCCGCAAAACTAAGCAGCAAACCAATCGAGAATAATAATAGAATACACGTCAGGGTCCACAAATCAGTTGTACGCCACCACCGCGATAATATAGCTTCGCCACCTGAACTAGGTGCTGCTCCATGAACCATTTCTGTCATGGCCTGTGCCTTTTTACCTCTTAGTCGTCTTGGTTTTCCAAGATCAATTAGTTATTGGTAGCCAAATTCTTTCTGAAAAGCTAGTAGGAATAAATTATTCAAATTAGTTTTCTTTTTTTTAAATTTTTTAACTAAACAATATTCAATATCATATCAGCTTTTTAATTTCGCACTCAAAAGCCTTACCACGCTCTTCAAACGAACTATATTGATCAAAACTAGCTGCAGCCGGAGCAAGTAGAACTGTTTCACCATCTTTAGCATCGTTGAACGCATTTTTAACAGCTATATCCATAGTATTACAAATTTCAAATTTACAGCTGATTTGCGAAGAAAATTTCCCTGCATTAATACCAATTACATAAGCTTTTTGAACATTGGTTAGCGCACTGTTAAGTCGGGAAATATCTTCTTCTTTTTGCTCACCACCACATATCCAACGAACCTTCGAAAAGGTCTCAAGTGCTTTCATTGCACTATCAACATTTGTAGCTTTACTGTCATTTACGAATGCAACTCCGCTGATTTTTGTTACCAATTGGGATCTATGTTCCAGACCAGTAAAACTCTTTAATGCCTTTTCAACTGAACTTGGCCCTATACCTAGAGTACGAACGGCCGCATAAGCAGCACAAGCATTTTGATGGTTGTGTGACCCCTTTAAAGAGTTACACTTCCGAAGATCCAAAGAAGCTATTTGTTTTCCTCGTCGGTACTCTGATAAAAACCCTTTATTTGCAAAAACAGACCAACCCAGATTAGAAATTCTTCTCGAACCTGACACCCTAATAACGCGGTCATCATGCAAATGATCCGCAATTTCTTGGGCTAAGAGCTCACCTTCAAATTCATCCACACCAATCACTGAACGATCAGGGCATCCAGAGATAAAAAGACGCTTCTTCGCTGCATAATAACCACCTATACCACCATGTCGCTCTAAGTGATCAGGTGTAAAATTTGTAAAGACTGCAATGTCAGGTGTTAAGCTATTTGCAACTTCAGTTTGATAAGAAGAAAGCTCCAAAATTATAGTCTCACCATTAGTCAAAGGCTCTAGGTCAAAAACACCTTTACCAATATTGCCAGCCAGTTGAGAAGGACGGTTTTCACACACTAATATGTGATGAATTAAAGCACTGGTTGTAGATTTTCCATTAGATCCGGTTACTGCTATTATTTTGGGTATAGACTCGAATTTTGCCCAATCAGCCGAACCAATAGACCTGAAAAATAAGCCAATATCATTATCTATTGCCACTCCATTTTCAATCGCCGCAGCAACAACATTGTGAGGCTTTGGATAGTGGTGCGGCACACCGGGGCTAACCAAAAGGACGTCTATTTTATTCCAGATAACTTTGTTTGGAACAGTACAAGTAAAGCCCATATCTTCAGCTATTTTTAGATTATTGGTATTATCATCTAAACATAATATTTTAGCCCCACCTGCCCTTAAAGCCGCGGCAGCGGATAACCCAGAGCGACCTAACCCCAGAATAACATAGCTAGTATTTTTTACATTTCGAGCCGATATCATTTCTGTAAAACTTTTTATCTAACTTTTAGTGTCGCGAGGCCAATCATAGCCAAAATCAAGGAAATAATCCAAAACCGAATAACAATTTGAGGTTCAGCCCAGCCTTTTTTCTCAAAATGGTGATGAATAGGCGCCATCAAGAAAACCCTTCGACCAGTTGCCTTAAAATAAGCAACTTGAACGATTACAGATAGAGCCTCTACCACAAACAAACCACCAACTATTGCTAAGACTATTTCATGCTTTGTTACCACTGCAATTGACCCCAAAGCTCCCCCCAAAGAAAGAGCACCTGTGTCACCCATGAAAACTGCTGCGGGAGGGGCATTGTACCAAAGAAAACCCAAGCCACCACCGAAAAGAGCAGAACAAAATATCAATAACTCTCCCGTGCCAGGTACATAATGCACGTCCAAATAATTTGTAAAGTCTACGCGTCCTACGGCGTAAGCAATAACACCTAGGGCTAATGCAGCAATCATGACAGGCATTATAGCAAGGCCATCTAATCCATCAGTTAAATTTACAGCATTTGCAGCACCAACAACGACAATCATCGAAAATGGAATAAATAATACCCCAAGATGCAGCAAAGTATCCTTAAAAACTGGTAGAGCCAGTTTATACTGTAATGCTTCTGGATGATTAATGGCTGCTATATAGGCTGCAATCGCTGATATAATAAACCCGAGCAACAAGCGTATTCGACCTGGAACGCCTTTTGTATTTTGTTTCGATACTTTGGAATAATCGTCTGCAAACCCTATCAATCCAAAACTAAGCGTAACTAAAACAACAATCCAAATAAAAATGTTGTCAAGCCTGGCCCACAAACAGGTTGCAAAGAGTAGGGAAATCAAAATGAGCAAGCCTCCCATTGTGGGCGTTCCGACTTTTTCAAAATGCGAAGACGGGCCATCATCTCTAATAGGCTGGCCTTTGCCTTGTTTTTTTCGAAGAACATTTATCAAAGGTCTTCCAAATAAAAAGCCAAACAGTAACGCCGTAAAAAAAGCACCTCCAGCCCGGAAAGTAATGTAACGGAATAGGTTGAAAAAGTCGCCTCCATCTGAAAGTTGGGTTAACCAATAAAACATATTTTTTCCTTAAGCTTCACTAAGTGACTTCCAAACTGGATATTGCATCCGCAATAACTTTCATCCCAACACTTAAAGAAGCTTTTATAAGTAAGCAATCACCACCTTTAAGAATACTGCCGAGCAAAGGCACAACGTCTATGGACTTTTTAAAATGAAAACCACGCTTTTCCTCGGGAAGAATATCGTGCAAGCATTTCATCAATGGCCCTACAGTGTGGATGCAATCTAGTTTATATAAATCAGCGTAGGTTGCTATTTTCTTATGGTATTCTATTTCGGAAGAACCCAATTCTTTCATGTCACCCAGTATTGCAATTCTCCGTTTCGCATTTTTCTTGCTTAACGTATTTAATGCTGCCGAAATTGAAGCTGGGTTTGCATTATATCCGTCATCAATCAACTCAATTAATCCGACTTCACTTGAATTTATTTTTTTAGTTAAACCTCTGCCAACGCCGGGGCTCCATGCATTAATACTCTCACAGGCCTTTACCAGGTCACAATTAAGTGTCTTTGCAACTATTAAAGCTCCCAAAGCATTGTCCGCAAAATGATTTGCTGTGGTATTTAAAATAAAGCATTGTTCCTCACCTTCAATTAAGCTTTGTATTTTTATACCATTATTTATTTCATCAATATTTAATATTTTATTTCTTTTATCGTTTGAACCATAGCAAATAGGGTTAAAATTATGTGAAAGTATTTTGCATTTAACAGTTTCTACCGTTGAAATGTCGTCATTTATAATGATAGCGCCATCATTTTTTAATCCTTCTACAACTGATGCTTTTTCTTGCGCTATCCCTTCAATACTCTCAAACGCCACTAGATGTGCTGGAGCTACAGAAGTAATTAAAGCGACATCTGGGTTAGCCAGCACAGAAAGAGGTGCGATTTCTCCAGGATGATTCATGCCTATCTCAATTACAGCAAAATCTGTATCTGCCCGCATACGAGTTAAGGTAAGTGGCACACCCCAATGGTTATTATAACTTGCAAAAGAAGAATGGGTCTGACCTTGCTCTGTCAGTATTGTGTTTAACATCTCCTTTGTTGAAGTTTTACCAACAGAACCAGTAACAGCAATTACTTTGCCCCTTAACCGGTTTCGAGCAAAACGAGCCATTGCTCGAAGTGCCTCCATTACGTCTGGTACCACAAGTAGTGGAAAAGATGTATCAAAATCCTCAGGAATGTGATCTACAAGCGCAGCCACCGCACCATTATCGAAAGCATTATTTAAAAATTCATGACCGTCTCGGTCTGCTTTTAATGCAACAAATAAGTCACCTGGTTGAATGGTTCTTGTATCTATTGAGACACCGGTAGCACTCCAAGAAAGAGTATTTTTACCGCCAGTTGCTTGAGCTGCATCTTGAGATTTCCATAGGCTCATTGTTCTACTCCATCTAAAGAAGCCACTGAAAGACTGGCCTGCTCAAAATCATCAAACGGAAAATTATTCTCACCTATAACTTGTTTAGTTTCATGGCCCTTACCCGCTATTAGCAGACCATCACCTACCTTTAATAAGTTGACCGCAGTAAGTATTGCTTCAGCTCTATCAGCTATAATCTTCACTTTATTATCGTTTTGGATGCCATTTCTAATCATTTGATGGATTACTGATGGGTTCTCATTTCTAGGGTTATCGTCCGTTATAATTACAAAATCGGAATTTTGCTCGGCCGCCGTCCCCATTAAAGGACGCTTTCCCTCATCTCGTTCGCCACCTGCCCCGATGACAACTATTAGGTTTCCTAGGATATGGGGCTTTAAAGATTTTAATGCAACTTCAATAGCATCTGGAGTGTGAGCATAGTCTACGTAAACAGTAGCACCATTTTTTTTTGTTGCGGCTAATTCCATACGTCCTCGAACTGGCTTAATATTTTCTAAAATCGCAAAAACGCTACTTTCCTCTTGACCGGAAGCAATTACTAAAAGAGCCGCCATCAAGAGATTTTCGGCTTGGAAAGCTCCTATTAAGTTAATAGATTTTTGATAGATTTTATCACGATATGAAAATCTAATGTCTTGGCTTTTTGGGTTGAATTTTTGACTCAAAATGACCAAATCAGCTGTTTTATCGTGCCCGATTGTTGCGATCCGATTATTTAAGGCATACCAGTCAGCTAGATCCTTAATTTTTTTATTATCAATATTGAAAACGCCAACTTTTTCTTTTGGGCATAAACGCTCAAATAATCCCTTTTTGGCATCAAAATAATCTTCATATGAAATATGATAATCTAAATGATCGCGCGAAAAATTTGTAAAAGCTGTGGTTTTTATATTAACTCCATCCAAACGCCTTTGATCTAATCCATGACTTGAAGCTTCCATTGCAACGTGAGTAACTCCTTCTGAAGCAGCTTTATGTAATAGTTGATGGAGCTTTACTGGATCTGGGGTTGTATAATCGTTTAGAGGAGCAGACCAGCTTCCCTCTACACCTGTCGTTCCAATGTTAATGGCTTCAATACCAACTTCATTCCAAAGTTGCCTGCAAAATGTGGTCACAGAAGTTTTTCCATTAGTCCCAGTAACTGCAACTATCGTCTCTGGTTGGTTTTCCATGAAAAGAGAGACAGCTTTGGCTAAAGCTCTGCGAGCATCTTTTTTTACGACCAAAGCGTCTATTTTTAAGCCATTTAAAATTAACTCACCTTCCTCATCAGTTAGAATCGCTGAAGCCCCAGCATCGAGAGCGGCTTCTACGAATTCAGCACCATGAACCGAACCACCTTTCAAGGCAGCAAATAAGCACCCAGGCACGGCCTGCCTGCTATCAAATACAATTTTACTTATGACTGGATCATTGCCATTTACAGTATTAAGGCCGAGGCTGCTAAGGCTTTTAGTTTTAGGCATTTAATTTACCTTTGTTTTTTGGAATTACTCCTGCCAATTAGACAATGTTACACCTACAGTGGATTGATTATCAAATTTTGGCCTTAACCCCAAAAGTGGAGCAACTCTTGCTATAATTTCTGCGCTAACCGGAACAGCTGTCCAACCTGCCGTTCGCTTTGGCTCTGGACCAGACGTATCTTGGGCTTCATCTAAGGTCACTACTAATACATACTTTGGCTCATTTGCTGGGAAAACTGATGCAAAATTAGTGATATTCTTTTCCCTGTCATAGCCCCCTTGAGGACTTGGTTTATCAGCCGTTCCTGTTTTCCCAGCAACGAAATATCCATTAACATCAGCAAGGGAAGCTGTTCCTTCAGTAACAACGCCCCTAAGCATGGCAAGGCTGTTTTCTGATACTTCTTTTGAAACTACTTGTGGGCCTAATTCAAATTTACCCCCCTCTAAAAGTGTTGGCTTTACCAACCGACCTCCGTTAGCCAATGCTGCATATCCCGTGGCTAAGTGAAGAGGCGTGGCTGACAGTCCATGCCCGTATGAAATAGTCATTGTTTCTAATTCATTCCAACGCTTTGGTAAAAGTGGTTTTCCCCCACTTGCCTCAATCATTTCGATAGATGTAGGATTTGTGAAACCGAGACTAGACAGAAATTCTTTCTGTTTTTCAGGTCCTATCAATTTAGCTATTCTTGCCGTTCCCAGATTAGAAGATTCAGTGATTACTTGCCAAACAGGTAACTCAGGGCCGTTATTTCTATAATCGTTGATTTTATGTCCACCTATCCTGATCGGCCCTTTTGTATTGACCTTAGTTTTTGGATCCACCAGATCCAGTTCTAATGCCTGAGCAACAGTAAAAATTTTAAAAGTAGAGCCAAGTTCATAGACACCTTGTATAGCCTTATTGAAAAGAGGGCTTTCTTCTGCTGAACCACGAGCTGGAAGACTAGGTCGGTGATTTGGATCAAAATCCGGTAAAGATGCTAGTGATATTACCCGTCCTGTATCAACCTCCATCAAAATAGCTGCCGCACCTTTAGCATTCAAAAGCCGCATACCCCCTTCTAAAACATGTTCAACAGCAGCTTGAATTGACAAATCAATAGTCAATTTGAGTGGTTTTTTTGCATACGTGGGGTCACGCAACTGGGTATCAAAAGTTTTTTCTATTCCAGCTACGCCTATAATTTCAGCAGATTTCACTCCTTCTTTTCCAAAACTTGCGCCACCAAGTATGTGGGATGCTATTGCGCCATTAGGATAGAGCCTTGTTTCCCTAGGACCAAAACGCAAACCTGGCTCACCAATATCATGCACAGCCTGCATTTGTTCTGGGCTGAGCTTCCTTTTTATCCATAGGAACTTTCGCTTACTGGTAAATTGGGAATATAAATCATCAACTTTTATATCATCAAAAAGATCAGCCAGTTTGTTAGCTGTGCTTAGTGGATCAACTAAATGACGTGTCTCAACGTAGAGGGAATAAGTTTCTAAATTAGTGGCCAATATCCTACCTTTTCTATCAACGATATCAGCTCGTTGAGCAAAAATTGGAGAATTGTTTGACTGAACAAACGGCTCTGCTGGTTGACTAGATGCTAGCATCGCGAGCCGTGCACCAATAGCGGTATAAATACATGCAAACATTACTATAATGAGCAGTAAACGGATATTTGATCTTACTCTTTCAACATCACGTATTTTTTCATGGCGTATTTTTAAATTTTCTTTCTCTATTTTATCTGGGTCCTCTCCTCTCAAACGTGCTGGCAGTATCCGGCTTAGAGGGCGAATGGCTATTCTATTCATTGTCTCAGTCATCGGAACTAGCTCTCATTTTAAGACTAACGGGCAAAGAAACCACTTCAGGCAAATCAGGATCATTTAAGAAATTTATTTCATCAACATCTGAAAAATTTGATGCTCTTAATGGTGTGAGTTGAAGTCGACCAAAATTTAAATCTACTAATTCAGTTAGTCTGTCAGGGCGATTGAGGTAAGCCCATTCAGCTTTCAGGATTGACAGACTAGCCCGAGCAATTCCAATTTCTTTTTGCAATTTTTCAGTATGTGATATGGCGTGTTTTGTTTTTATGTTTTCCTGATAGGCCCAAAAAGCCAACCCAACGAGGAAAGCAAATGTTAGTGTATAAATAAAACTACGCATTTTAATACTCTTTAACTATTGGTACGCTAAGTTCATCAAATGTAAGGTTTTTTCCTGGCTTAAAATCAGTTCGTTTTGCAATTCTAAGTTTTGCTGATCGAGCCCTAAAATTTGTTGATATCTCGCTTGCTGAAGGTTTCACGGCTTTTCGCGTTATTTTAGTAAATTGTATTGGAAGAACATCAGATTCAGGTAAATATCTATTTGTTGAATATAGCTTCCCAGTACGAGCTTGAATAAAACGCTTTACTATCCGATCCTCTATTGAGTGAAATGTCACTACAACCAAGTAACCATCTGAAGAAAGTACCTTTTCTGCTGAAAATAAACCATTGAAAAGCTCTTCATATTCCTTGTTAACTGCAATACGTAAAGCTTGAAAACTGCGAGTCGCAGGATGCGACTGCCCTGGTTTTGATCGTGGCAAAACGCTTTCTATAAGCTTAGCCAAATCAGTCGTTGTTTCAAAGCTTGCTTGTTTACGTCGGGTCGTTATAGCTTTTGCTATTCTGCGACTTGCCCTCTCTTCTCCAAAGAAATAAAGGATATTGCTTAGTATTTTTTCAGAGGTGGAATTGACTATATCAGCAGCAGTTGGACCAATTTGAGACATTCGCATATCCAAGGGGCCCTCTTTCAAAAATGAAAACCCTCTGGCTGCCTGATCAAGCTGCATAGATGAAACTCCAAGATCAAAAACTATGCCATTTACCTCATCGACATATTTTTCAAGATTAGAGAAGACATCGTTTATAAGCTCTATTCTACCGGAGTATTGCCCCAACCATTTTTCTGCCAGTGAAAAAACCTTTGGGTCTCGATCAATCGCAAATACAAATTCAGCTCCAGCATCAAGCAAAGCTCTAGTGTAGCCGCCAGCGCCAAAGGTGGCATCAATCCAAACACCTGTAACTGGTGAGATATTCTCAATGATTGGCTCTATTAAAACCGGTATATGATCTGCTTTGGAAATCAAATCCAGATCCATCATTATTGACCATTTCCTATGTCTAAAAAGCTAAGCGGATCAAAATCTGTTGGCTGTTCTCTCAACCATTTATTTGTCTCATCTTGATCAGCTTCGAATATCTGTGGGCTCCAAATTTGAAAAGTATCGCCAGCGGCTATAAAATATGCTTCTCTTTCAATAGAAAAACGCTCTCTTAGTTTAGAGGATAAAACTAGTCGGCCGGTTTCATCAATTGAAGTTGGAATACTTTGACCATGGAAAAAGCGTTCAAGGGTTTTTCTCTCTAACGATCCTCTAGGCAGATTATCAATTTTGCTATCCACTTCTTCAATTGCTTCTATGGTATAACACTCAATAAATTTTCGTCGCTCATCGCCGTAAACAATGACCAGTTCAGGTGGTAAGCCCTCTTTCCAATTGGGATCACAAGATTCAATAACTCGACGAAAGAGCGCAGGGATCGAAACTCTACCTTTGCTGTCTACTTTATGTAAACTCTCTCCTCTAAAACGTCGTCCCAAATCGTGAGCGCCTCTTTTTAAACTTCTTTCTTAAATGACGAAGCGGATTGAGCTGCTGCTTTTGCTCAATCCGCTGTCACTTTCCCGCTTGGCGGGGATTACCGACTGCGCGCGCTCCTGGGGGGGGATACTGCTCGCTCGCGCGCCGGATCTAAAAACTGATGAAAGTGGGGCC
>CAYMIR010000004.1:0-50113 GCA_964390655.1 uncultured Marinovum sp. | reverse complement strand
CAGCTTTTATTTTTTCTAAATTTCTAGTTTCAAAATGACTGAGAAACTCAAAATAGGTTTTTTTGTTGTGAAAGCTTGTTGGAGTTGCAACTCCCATTTCTGCTCTATCCATTCGAGAACTCATCTCAGCAACCTTTTTAAAGCTCTTTCCCACAATCATTCACGCAAAAGTTAAATGCAAGGGTGGTGGTGTCAAAAAATAGCAGCGGTTAGGTTGCTAAGATTAAGATACTGCCCTCGCATTTTTTTAACATCAAGTTCCGTCGTTCTTGCAATATGGTCCATTTAGATCTTTTATGTTTTCAATCTTTCAATTGAGGAAAAGATATGGCTCGAAAAAAGTACATGGCTATTCACACTTTCCATAGTGACGAAATGCGGAAAGCCTTTTGGCGAGGTTTACATAAGAGTGAGAAAACCGACTTTGAATGGCGGGATGGTTACATATTTGAAAAATGTCAGTGTACGGGCACATGGGTTGGAGATGATGATTTTTTCTTTTGCCAGTGGGAATCTGAAACTGAAGAAGATGTGCTAAAAGCTTTAACCTCAAAAGGAATGGATGAGTATATTTTTACAGCTCTCTATCCAATTGATATGCATATTGATATTAAAAATCTCACAGGAAAAATTCCATATGAACCTATTTTTTACTTAGACGATGAATATAGTTCAGAAAAATAACTCAAAGTAAACTAATCAGACTGACCCAAGGCCATTGGAGTTCGTAAGTTTTTCCAGACTTTTGACTCTTCATCACTTAGATAATCATATATTTTATCAGCAAGAGTTACATTAAACCCACCGTTATTATTACATGCCATGTAACAAGCATAGATTTTTCTTTGATCAACTGCTTGTATACCTAACTTTCGCTCCATTTTTGTTTGGATAATAAGCGGTGGGATATGCTCTGAGTTTAAAACCTCATACAGGGAAATTAGAGCATCTTTGGGCCAGTATTTCTCTAATAGTAAAGAAAGTTCATTTTTCCTGTGTTGCTTATCAGGTTTGCCACTATTAGTTTTCAATTTAAATCCTCAATAATACTGCGCGTAAAAAATTTTCTAATTCTCCACATAATCAAAGCTTCACTATTAGTAAACTTAATAGATTTGTGAAATCTATCTCTAAATAGAAGATAGTTTTGCAATACCAATACAAGTTTCTCCACCACCTGCATAGAGCATGTAAATTTCCTCATTCTGTTCGAATAAAAAAGGATCACGAAGGGCATGCTCTTGTTTTGTTAGGCCTCCGACAGTGGAATTTGATATTGGTAAATTAGCGCCCTCCCAATCAAACTTAGGCTTTAATATCACTTGTCCCTCAGTTGCATACCAATCGCGCCAAGAGAGTGATATATCAATAGTGGAGTATAATATCTGTTCGGGCGCATCGCCAATACGCGTCCACACTACGTGTAATTTATCTCCCTGAACCAAAGCACTAGCATGACGGTGGCCTTGATCCCCGAAAGACCATGGCCCCAGTTCAAAGGTTCCATCTGAATTTTGCCTTAGAATTTGACCTCCCCAGCCCAAAGCATACTTTATATTTTTATAGCGAAAGACCCTAAGATAGGTTTGCTTGATGCGCTGTGATTGAACCCACCAAGTCAGTCCATCATTTGATAAAGCGCGTAAACTTCGTTGTTCTCCATCATGATCCAAGCCGTGGAAAAACATTTCTAAAGATTTTTCTCTCGTATTAATATGAACATCAGGTGAGGCTATATGCGGATAGAGGCCATCTACGCCTTCTTCCGTTGCCCATTTAGGTTGTTTTGCATCAGGGCGTTCGTGAGTAAATGGGGTTTCTTTCAGATGAAGAACCCCTCCCTTATAGATGTTCCAAGGCCCCGTTAGATTGTTTGAAAAAGCCATTCGGATATTTTGGCCAAAGTGATGCCCAAAATAGAGATAATAGCGACCTAAGCAGTTGGGTAACCAATTGGGCGCTTTAATTAGGGAAGGCCCATTTATATTATTCCCAATTTCTACAGTGTTAGCCTGCAAAATAGGTTGTTCTAATAATCTTTGAGCTTTGGCAATCAGCTATAAAACCTCGTAAGTTTACTAAATAAAATCTAACCGAAAATTGAGATGTATAATAGAAGTTCTTATGGCACCTTAGTCCATAACTGGGCCATCAAAAACTATAGTTTCGTAGACATGATGACCATACATTTTCCACCATTCAGCAGCAATAACCTGAGCTTGATTAAGTAATTCTTCGTTTTCATAAACAGTGGTCATCATAGTTGATTTGTCACCTGTTCTCACGATGTACCTACTCAGCGACGCTGGCATATTACCTGGGGACCATTTCTGCCATGCGATTATAGCTATTTCTAAATCTTCTTTGGACTTAAACTCGGTATTTATAATTCGCGCATGGGTCATTTGGGCAACTCCTCTATTTGTAAACAGTCTTATGAATTGTTAATCAATATTAAAGCATACATAATGAATGGTGGAGACCAGCACTTAAAATGCGGGAAACAATTAATTCATTTCGGCCAAAACTGTTCCCATTGCGCTGCCGACTACTTCAGAGCCAGACTTAGCGGCACCTTTTGCTCGCATTGCGTCAATCGCTCGCATTGCAGTAGCCTCATCGGGCCACATAGTCATGCTTCTTGCGCCTGTTTCATCCGTTTTGACAATGCGCATATTAATTGCACCTGCGGCTTTCATCTCAGGCCAAATCTCCTCAGCAGTTTTTACACCCTCCTCAGGATTATCCATTGACCAGTCTGTAAAAGTAGCAAACATTTCTTTCTCCCATTGTAACTAATGAAGTTAGGCTAACACATAAATTACGCGCAGTGGCAACACCGTTGCGTTATCATAAGCGCAAGTGAATTATCGAAAGTATCCAGATACATATTAAAAATCTAATTTTGGCCAGAATCTTTCACTAAACCTCGCCATGAAACAAAGGAGAGCGCTGCAACAAGGCCTGTACCTACAATTGGAGGTACTGCTGATATTTTTCCTAAAATTTGCAAGATAATAGTAGTAATACAAACCACGCTGAAAGCCAAAGTATAGCCTCTCATTATGTTTGCCTGGAAAGCAAGGCCTTCAATATTTCGCAAGTGATAGGTAATTATAACCAAAGCCAAGATTAAACTTGCGATTGCGTAGCGGACGGTAACAAGGTCTGAAAATTCTTGCCCTTCTGAATTTGGAAACTGCTCGCGAGTTATAAATTCTGGCGCAGCGAACATTACCAATGAAAAAACAAGTCCGAAAAAAGCTGTTATCGTCAAAGTAGTTTTTGGTTTCATAATCTTATCCTGTTAAATGAAAAATTCTGAGAGTGTTATTCCGGTTTTAAATTATTAAATGACTAGCAGCCACCAATCAGATTAATGCGAGGACTATCATCCCGAACTGACTTTTAGCGATTTTAAAGATTTGGTCGGGCTAATCGCCCAACCATTTCTTTCATTAAAAAATATCCCACATGTCTTGTAGCTGACATACTGTGATGGCGCCAAATATTACAACCACTAGGGTTTTAAACATTATCCAAGGTGCGTCTAGGAACTTTTTACCAAGATTGGTTGCTCTTTCTTCGTCACCCATATCGTCAGCGTTTGCCTTAAAATCATCCATGCAGTCGAATGAATTTACACAAACAAAAATAAATGTTCCGACGATTGCTGCAGTAATTCCTAGTTTAGGCATACCTCCACCAAGGGAGATCATAAACATTGTTGCAGCGTTAACGACAAATCCGAGTGTAAAACCCCAATAAAGATCACGCCCTCTTTGAGCACCGAACCGTTGGCGGCGATCACGTGCTGACTCTGAGTTCATAGTATCTGACATTTCAGTCTCCTATATTTTTCTATTTTTTGCTTATCTTGCTCTACCGCTGGATTGGCTGACATCACCAAAATACTAAAGTATTTACTTGTCAAAGATTACGCCACGAAAGATAAATCTATATGATGAGCAGCGGTTAGATTACTAATAAACCGCCCTCACATTTGTACCCTCATCAAGTGAATTTACTCAAACAAATGGCTAGGAAATACGCTGGCCCTGGGCGCTGCGCTCACGGAAAGCAATGAAGAGGCCAGACGAGAAAATCACGGTTGCTCCAATCCAAGTGTAAACATCTGGGATCTCTGTAAAGAACCAAGCTCCTATCATTGCCGTCCAGATCAATTTGAGAAAGTCAAACGGCATGAGCGCTGTTGGATCGGTTTCCTTGAGAGACTGGCTAATTGCCATTTGCGCAATTGAGCCAAAGAAACCTATTAAAACCATTAAACCCAGTGTTTGAGGCCCAAATGGCTGCCATACCCAAAGCGCGGGCGCAATTGAGAAAATTCCAAGGAAAATACCCATATAAGCGACAATAGTTAGGCTCGACTCTGTTCGCGATTGGATCTTGATAATGATCATCGCCACAGCCCAAAGTGCTGCTGACCCCGTTACCAATAGCGCACCTGTATCAATGGCAACGAGGCCAGGCCGGAGAATAATTAGCATACCCACAAACCCCAAGAAAATCGCGCTCCACCGATAGATACGAAAACGTTCTCCCAATACTAGAACAGAGAGAATGGCCATGAAAATAGGTGCCGTGAAGCCCAGAGCCGTAACCTTAGCAATTGGCGAAATTGATAGTGCGGTGAAAAACATCAACATTGCTGCCATGTTGATCACGCCTCGTAGCGCGTGCAGGCCAATCTGTTTTGTACGCAGAACTGCAAATCGAGAGCGCATCAAAAGTGGTAAAAGAAAAGCTAAGCCGAAAATGTTTCGGAAGAAAGCTATTTGAAAGGGCGGCAGGACTTCTGAGACGAAGCGAACCAATCCATGCATAATTGAAAACGCAACAGTTGAAAGACACATTAAAAGTATCCCTCTCATTACGGGAGTTTGGCATTTCCAAATTCTGCTTGCCACTTGATTGAAGTAACTCTGACTTGCCATGGCTCCTCATTTTCAAAGGGCCAATTAAGCCATTGTCTCCCTGCAATGTGGCTCTTTAATTAAACACACTAAATGTTCTCGTGGCTGATTAGTCAATAACTGGGTCATCAAAAACTATAGTCCCTTAAATATGATAAGTGTACGTTTTTTGCCGCTTCGCAGCAATTACTTGAGCTTGACTGAGCAATTTGTCGTTTTCAATTAAAGCCGTGGTCCTTTTAAAATATTTTTGTGCTCAACAAACATATGAACATTAGCATTTCAAAAACCGTGTATAATGAATAAAATTCTTTTATTTTATTAAAAATAGCTTAAATAAGAACAATATTCGTAATTATTGGATATTTTAGAATGGATAGCATAAATATTAAACTAATAGAAAGGATGCAACAAAACGCTGATTTATCACTCTTGGAGCTTTCTAAAAGTGTTGGGATATCCAAAACTGCCTGCTGGAATCGCTTGCAACGAATGGAAGAAGAAAAAATAATTTCAGGTAGAAAGATACTTTTTAACAGGAATGCTATAAAACTTCCAATAGTTGTTTTTCTTTCGATAAGTGTGGGTAGACATTCGCCGGATTGGGTTGAAGAATTTTCAGCAATTATTGAAAAATTTCCAGAAATTACTGAAGCACACCGGCTAACGGGAGAGGGTGCAGATTATCAGTTAAAAATAATTTGCCCATCAATGGAAGCATATGACAAATTACAACAACAACTGATAAGTGAAATTGACTTTACTGCAATGGCGACAAAAATTTCTCTGAAAGAAATAAAAAATGAGCAAGCCCTCCCACTATCTCACCTAAAGCCACCAAGGGGTGCTCAGTAAAATTTTAGAGCATACATTCACTGGCTTGGATACAAATAAAGTGAGTTTGATTTTTGGAGATGGATGCTTGCTTTGTGGCAAGGATAATCCTTTAATCATAGCGAGGGACGAGTAGGACTGGTTTTCTTTGTCGGTAAAAATTCATGGCAATCTATGCCGCTTCAATTACCATAAACTTTCTGAACGCTTGGCCGTAGCATGACTGCATTGGCGATCCGTTGCACGTTTGGGAATTCATGTATGTCTGGATGTCCTCTTGATGTCTCAAGCCAAGTTGTAAGCATAAAAAGGTAGACATCTGCAGCACTAAACTGATCACCTAATATCCACTGCTTGTCACCAATTTGGTTATCGATAACTTGCCATGTTTCTCTCAGTCTTCGACATCCTCTCCGTTGTGCGCTCGGCTCATTTTCTGGTGTATCGGCAAACCTATGAGCATGAAAATCTAGCTGAAAAGCGGTATGAATAGAGCTCGAGAAGTAAACCAATGTCTGAAGAAATAGGCTGCGCTCTGGCGCATTTATAGTCGGTGCTAGGTTGGCTTCCACATGTCGATCGCAAAGAAATATGGTTATAGCGGCACATTCATACATCGCGCTATCGTCCCAAAGAAGAACCGGAACCCAGCCATTTGGATTTAATTTCAATTGTTTGGCTGGACGGGGTTTATGTCTTTCTGTGGTTGTTTGTATCAACTCGTATGGTGCGCCAATTTCCTCAAGCAAAACTCTGACCCCCATAGACGCAGTTCCATCCACATAATACAATTTATAAGTCACATTTGCCCCCAATTTTGTATCTGTATATTAGCTGCAAGTAATGCTGTTAATTAAAAAGCCTTACAATCTTTTACTTGAGTTGATTGTGATATTGGATTTTTCCAATTTTTGTCGTCATCCGCAATAGAGTTGTAAGTTAATGAAATTGGGAAATCATTTTCCATATCAAGCGTAACGAGGGTGTAAATATAATCATCTTTTTGGAGTCCTTCTTTTCTGCTTATACAAACTGGTCGTTCTGTATAATTAAAAGGCAAAGAGGTGCAAAAAAACTCTTCTACTTCTCCAGTTGGAAAAATTTCTACAAATTTATTTTCGTATTTAATCATCTGCGCGTAAGGTTTGCCTTCATCAAGAAGAGAACATTCATACATAGCATTAGCACTGGCTGTGGAGTTTAACCCCAATGTTATTAATAAAATTATTAGTAGTTTTTTCATTCTTCATTCTTTCTCTTAGGCTTCTTTTTATTATTAGGATTTCTACTAAATGACCTGCTAATTGGTTTTGGTAAAAAATTTCTATTCGGCCTGTGACGCTTTTTTCGCATCAAAATGGCTACGAAAATAGCCAATGCTGAAAAGATTAGTAGTTGTGTCATAAGGTGGCTCCTCGCAGCCATCTTTTCTAAAAATCAATTCTATGTAAAGCTGCATATGTGCTAACGTAGTTTGAGTGCTCGAAAGCATTTGTACTGTCATTTTATTCACGCCTATGATCATTCGGAGAAACAAAGCCTATCCTAACTTAGATGTGTCCCCAGTCGCTGCTTACAAATTTCCTAATTTGGGTATCCATTAATATTTTAAGTAAATCGCAAGAAACTGTAGATTTTTTGGCTGAGTATTTGCTAGTTTGTGCTTAGTTGCAATTCTAGACACTTGCCAGAATAGAGGTAAAACGCCCAAAAATAAAAATAAAAATAAAAATAAAAAGAGAAAGAATGAAAAATGAGTAAAGTTACAATCCAATTACTTGATGATATACAAGACGGTTTTAATCGCCATGATGTTCCTGATATTCTTTCACGATTTACTGATGATGGCATTTGGCTAATGGCCTCCGGACCAATTGCTCCTGATGGAAGAGTATGTCGCGGAAAAGAAGAAATTGGTTCAGTTTTAAGTGCACGTTATGAGAAAATTCCAGACATGCGTTGGGAGGAAATTCAACATTGGATTGTTGATGACTCAAAGGCTATTAGCGAATGGATTGTAAGAGGTACATTTGAAGATAATTCAAAGCTAGACTGTTTGGGATGTGACCTATGGGAATTTAGAGATGGGTTAATTACCAAAAAAGATACTTACTGGAAAATAATCTCTGAGTGATAGCGCTAAGTTTTTGCAAAAATAACTCAAATCAAAGTTAGAAGTGATCTGTTTGCATAAACCTCAAAATGGGCGTGACGATAAATGAAACGATTGCTTAATAAAAGAATTGCGATAATTGGAGCTGGCTCCTGTGGGGAAGGAGTAGGCAATGGAAAGGCGATGGCAACCTTATTTGCAGAACAAGGCGGAAAAGTATTGTGCATTGATTCTGACTCAAAGGCGGCACAGGAAACTGTTGACGAAATTTTAAAAAGCGGTGGAGATGCCGCAATACTCAACGCTGATGTTACTGATACTGAAGCTGGTAAGTTAACAATGCAAAAAGCCACTGATCTTTGGGGGGGAATTGACGTTCTAGTTTATAATGTTGGTAAGAGTAGTCAGGGCGGGGTATTAGAGACGGATTTAAGTGACTGGAATGACGTCTTTGATGTTAATCTAAAGGGTGCATTTATGCTTGTGAAAGAAATTCTACCTTTCATGCGCAGCCAGAGACAAGGTTCTATAATTTTTATTTCTTCGTTAGCTGCGGTCTACTCTGCTCCATATTCTTATGCTCCGTATGAAATTTCCAAACTAGCTTTAATCAAATTATCGCAAACAATCGCGAGAGAAAATTCCCAATTCTTGATAAGGTCTAATTCAATTCTGCCTGGAATGATTGATACACCACATGCAAAAAAATTTATAAATACGGAAAAAAATTCAGATGATTTTTCAAGTGAACGAGCAATGATGGTACCAATGCAAAGGCAGGGTACACCAATGGATGTTGCTAAAGCGGCTCTCTATTTTGCGTCGGATGAGTCGGCTTACGTAACTGGCAACATCTTAAAAATAGATGGTGGGTTATCTCTATAAAAAAGGTAAAACTTAATACCAAAAAAGACTTTAAAAAAATATATCTTTTATTCAACTTTGATATTCTTATTTTTGTGAGACTTACTTTCTAGCAGCTTTGCTATCTCTTTTCCTACCTCGGGGTGATCAAAGAAAGGAACATTAAGGCAAATTTCGGCTAGCCATTTTGGGTCTTTATTAATCTGATACTGTTTCCAAAAGTTTTCAACCAAGGTCTGATTTTCCATAAACGACTTTTTGCTCATCTATTCATTCTCGTACAAAACAATGCCAGAGAAAGCCTCGGTTCGACTGCCGTTTTCGTAAAGGTCAATCAATGGAGTAATACTATCTAACCAGTCCAAACCGGATACAACATCTTCAGTTCGGTTTTCTATACTTTCATAAGTATTAATTGCCGCATATTCATTATCACCTAAGCTAAGTACCTGCCAAGATTTAGAACTGGAGTTATCAAAACTTCTGAGTTCTTCTATCAATTTATTTTCTGAACCCGGTTTAGATTTGAATTTGGTGACAGTGGTTACAAGCTCACCCATATTTCCCTCCCTATTTCCTTTCTCAATTATAATTTTACGCTTAACTAACTCAAGTAAGTTTAATTCAGAACACACCAAATTAAGAAATAAAAATAATCATTTATTGGAATATTTTTCTAAATGGGTAAGTGAGAGATGAAGTATCGATTGGAAAGACACATCTTTTCGGTATAGCGTCTGAGGGCCTGCCTACACAAAAAGGCCTGCTTACATAAAAGTGAGTTGTAGATAAAACCGACATTTTTGTCGAAAATGCCAAGCATATCTTGGTAATTTATGGAATATGATACAATTAATGAGACGCATTCATAGTTAATATCTATGGAGGTTATGAATGACCACTGATGATGAAAATCTGAAAGCAGGTACAAGCCAGGAATGGAATTGGCATCCGAACTTGCCTGTCGCTGTGACGCCTCTGTTTTCATGGCCGCCAAGACCCATAGCAACCTTAAACTGGTTTGCAAACAACTGGTTACCTATGACTGAGTTCATGATTTATGCATTGATGGCTTGGGCTACATGGGGTTTCTTAGTACCGCCACTGGAGCAAATGCAGACGTTTAGTTGGAGCTGGATTTTGCAGCTTTGGGCTCGCAACTTGATATTAATGACAATTTTTGCTCAAGGTTTGCATCTGTGGCTTTATGGTTGGAAAAAGCAGGGCGATGATTTTAAGTTTGATCGTCGAGGGCTGGCTAAGAAAGCACGTATTTTCCTTTGGGATGATCAATATTGGGACAACGTTACGTATACGCTACTGTCTGGCGTAACTATTTGGACATTTTATGATGCCATTGTTTGGATGGGTTACGCTAATGGGTGGGTACATTTGATTACCTTGAAAAGTAATCCAATATGGTTTTTTCTTTTGTTTTTGCTAATGCCTGTATTTCAATCCTTCCATTTTTATTGGCTACACCGTGCATTGCACATACCATGGATATATAGGCGAGTGCATTCTGTGCATCATCGCAGTGTTTCAATTGCTCCATGGTCTGGCTTTTCGATGCATCCAATTGAGCATATCGGTTACATGGGCTTGCTTTTGATCTTTCTTGTCATTCCGGCACATCCAATTCATTTCATATTTATGGGGTACTGGCTGGCATTGGCAACGGCAACATCTCATGCTGGCTTTGAAAATTTAGTTCTAGGCGACAAGGCTCATCTGAAGATTGGTTCGTTCCACCATCAATTACATCACCGGTATTTTGAGTGCAATTATGGCAATCCGGAAATGCCGTGGGACAACTGGTTTGGTAGCTATCACGATGGAAGCCCGAAGGCTACCGTGCGAGTGCGGGAAACCAAAAAACGCATGCATGCGAAATGAGCGTTTTGCTATCCCCGACGGAAGCTCGTGCATTGATATCTAATGCGCTTATTGGCAGTGGCACTTCGCCTAAAAACGCTGAATACTTCACAGAAGCTATTCTCGATACCGAACTATCTGGACTGGAGGGCCACGGATTTTATTGGTTGCAATACTACTGTGCACATCTGCATAGTGGGAAGGTAGATGGAAAAGCAGTTCCCAAAGTTGATGCGTTCTCAGATACCAGCTTTCGCGTGGACGCGCGCTATGGTTTTGCTCATCCGGCGATCGAGGCAGGGTTCAAGCATTTGATCCCAGCGGCAAAGACGCACGGGGTTGCCGCGATGGGTGTCTACAACTCGTATAATGCAGCCACCTTGGGGTTTCACACTGGATACCTTGCACGCGCTGGTCTTCTGGCCTTGGGTGCCACCAACGCGGTACCAAACTTAGCTCCTATTGGTGGTAAGACGCCGATTATTGGTACCAATCCAATTTCTTACGCGGTTCCTGCCCCAAATGGAGAGGTTTCTTTTCTTGTTGATCAATCTGCAAGTCAGGTAGCCTGGACGGCGGTAAAGCGGGCGGCTGAGGAAAGCGATCCAATACCGCTTGGTTGGGCGCTTGACTCTGACGGGGAGCCAACGACCGATGCAGAGGCTGGGCTTGCTGGATCAATGGCGCCTGCGGGTGGCGTCAAAGGGTTTAGTATTGGCCTTTTAGTTGAGGTACTTTGTGCCGCTCTGGCTGGGGGGAATTTGGGACTGGATCAGGGGTCTTTTACTGAAGATGATGGAAAACCCATCAACAACGGCCAATTTTTTGTAGCCTTTAATCCGGGAAAATTCTCGGGTGGAAGTTTCGATCAGACAATCAGCAAGCTGGTGGTCTCGATTACTGAACAGGAGGGCGCACGTCTACCAAATGCTCGTCGTGAGGCAAATAAGTTGCGTTTATCAGAACAAGGTATTTCTATTGAGCTCAAGCTTTATCAAGCTCTAAAAGATTTCGCATGACGGAAGCGGAGCTTAAACAGTTTCTTGAAAAGCAAGGCCTAACAGACAGCAGGGCAGAGTTTAGAAAACTCAAAGGAGGATACCTTAATACCGTTTGGTGTGTCGACACCCCGGAGCGGTGTTTAGTCGCCAAAGAATTTGTAAAACCCATGACCGGCACGCTCTTTCCAAATCTTCCCGAGGATGAGGCGGAGGCTCTACGCCGTCTTGCAGGGCTAAAGGTGGCTCCTGATCTGGTGGGGTTTTGGCCAGAAGCATCCCTACTTCTCTATGATTTTGTAGAGGGTGACATGTGGGATGGGGATATTAAAGGTGTTGCGGAACTGTTATTGCGCAAGGAGGCTGCTGACCCAACAGGTTTTCGGAAAGTCCCTCTCAATGCTAAAGACATTATTGCGGAGGGTGACACCCTATTCGCCCGATGTACGTCACCACCAGACGCCATCTGTCCGCCATTTGTCGATATGCCTCTACCGCAAAAGTTATCTCTTATTCATACGGATATTGGCGTGAACCTCGTAGGTATAGGAACAAACCTTCGCCTTATTGATTGGCAATGCCCAGCTATTGGAGATATCTGTGAAGATATTTACAGCTTTTTGTCACCCGCTTTTCAGATCCTTGCAGAACGTGACCCTCTGACGGACGTGCAGGTCAGTGATTTCTGGCTAGCCTTAATGCGACCAGAACTTGAAGCGAGATATGCCTTGTTGGGGCAAGCCTATGCTTGGCGCTTTGCTGGATATTGCGCTTGGAGATTGGAAATGCTGAAGGATATACAAATATGTGCGCGTTACCGCCGCGCACTTACGGCAGAATTGAAATACGCTGAAAGTTTCCAATGATTGTAGAGACAACAATTCATAGCTTTAGTCTCTGGCATCACTTTGCGCACAAGTCCGGGTTTGACGCAATTGCCTTTGCTGAGTTGGCAAGGTTAATGGACTTTCAGGGTATCAGTTTGTCGCTGAACGATGCAAACTACCGTCATTTAGGCGGACGTGATATTGAACGGATGGAAAGACTAAGAGTCTTTTTGAAAACTTACCAAATGAGCCTGGAGATAGATACCTCGGGCACGACGCCTGGCCATATGTTGGAGATGTTGAATGTTGCTCACCGCTTGGGGGCGACTTCCTTGCGCACCTATACCAATTACGACGGTCCGGTCGGAGAAATGATGCAGAAAACGGTGGATGATTTATCAACGGTTGCGCAGGATGCATGTGATCGGGAAGTGACCATTGTATTGGAAAACCATGAGGATTTCACTGGACCGGAGTTAGCTGAAATCGTTGAACGAGTAAATCACCCTAGTCTCAAAATACTCTATGATTATGGTAACTCACAGATGGTATTAGAAGACCCGATTGAGTCTTTGAAGGCAGTTCTACCCTATGTTTACTCTATCCATTTCAAAGACCATGTAATGATCCGAACTGAAGATGCAGGTCAGCTCACTGTTGCAGGCGTGCCAGTTGGTGAAGGCTTCCTACCACTAAATGAGCTAACTCGCCTTTTGCTTGATCAGGGGTTAAGGCGTTTCACGTTTGAAAACGTCTGGGCTTACAGTGCGCCTATTCAAGATGGTCGGAAAGCTTTGAGCGGAGTTAATTTAGGGCTTGGTGCATTTGCTTATCTTGATCCGCCATTTGATCCAGCAAGGTTAGTAATAAGGCATTCTGACTACAGTCCTGAAACGCTTATTAATTTGGAGATGCGTGCTTTAAATAGAGGACACTATAACTTCCAAAAAATATTAAAAAATCTTGGCGCAACGGGTAGATGGGATCGGTAATCAAATTATTATAAATTTTTTTTATATTGCCTATCCTTAAAATAGATTTTTAAAACAAACCTAGATCTGTAGTTGTGAAAAAATAAATCTCTCAAAAGGTTAAAAAGAACTTTTGGTAAATTGGAGCTGCAAATGCATGAAACAATATTAAACAAGCGTTACACAATTAAAGCGATACCTATTGAGGACCGCAGGCCGATCGAGCTCAGCGCAAATATGAGGCCACACCCTTTGTCCTTTATGGAACTTCCTTTTGACCCTGAGTATTCACTTTACAACAATAGGATGACGCCAGAACGGCTCAATAATGTAACGGATGATGAGCAATACTGGGCAATACGGCAAAAAGTAATTTTTCGCAATACTGGAGAACTGCCGATAGAGATATCTGGACCTGATGCGGAAAAATTTGCAAACCGCGTATTCGCTCGTGATGTCAGCCGAGTAAAGGTGGGCCGTTGTTCCTACAACTTCGTGCTATATCATCATGGTGGAATGATAACTGATGGTGTCATGCTACGTTTGGCTGAGGATAAATTTTGGATGGCACAGGCTGATGGTGAATTAATTAAATGGTACATGGCTAATGCTCATGGCTTCGACGTGACAGTTTCTGATCCAAATGTGTGGGTTACGCAGGTTCAGGGTCCCCGATCGATGGACGTGTTACGAGATGTTATAGATGGTGATTTTCCCGAACCCTGGCGCTATTTCGACATTGCAATTGTATCGATTGCAAGTGAAGAGGTCATTATTACTCGAACAGGATTTTCCAATGAATTGGGGTGGGAGTTTTACCTCCGGCCAGAAAATAATGCTCAGAAAATTGGAAATCACATATGGGAAATTGGTCTTAGATACGGAATGATATTGACGGGAACTCCGGTTTTTCGTGCGCGCCGTATCGAGGCTGGTTTGATGGGTACGACTGAGTTTGATAGCACAACTACGCCTTTTGATGCGGGTCTCGGCCATTTTGTTCAGATGGACAAGCAAAATTTCATTGGGAGGGAAGCCCTAGAGAAAGCTGATAAGCGGTCCCGTACTTTTGGCATGCGCGTGCTTGGTGGGATTGCGGAGCGTGGGCGGACAATCTCAATCGGTGATGATCTCATTGGAACCGTCTGTTCCTCAACCTGGTCACCATATCAAGAATGTGGTGTTGCTCTGGTCCGCATGGATGATCCCGAGATGGGCCCATCTACAGAGGTTAAAGTTAAAGGCACAGATGGGAAAACTTATAGTGCCAAGCTGTGCAGTCTGCCGATGTATGATTCCGAAGGTGCCATTGCCCGGGGAAAGAACACAACTATCCCAAACGGTCCTCAGCCTTGGAAGGGATGACACTGCTAGAAAGTGAAATCTTTTATTTCTTTATTTTTGGGTAAGTGCTCTGATACTTTAAAGGCTAAAAAATATTTATAAGAATTGATCAGATTCACGCGAATGCTTTACAAATATATCCATTGCCTCTGTTTCATTTACTTTTTCCAGAATTCCGCTGTCAATTTCTTCTCTAGTCCACATCCAGCTCTGCACAGGATCATCTTTCATAGCCCAGTTTGCAAATAGGCGCCTTGTGCTCATTCCAGATTTTAACAGGTAAATTTCTGTATGCCGATCATCTTCAGTGATTTTAGAAAAAGTTAACTCTATTTCTTTTTCGGGGCCCTCTAAGTATTGAAGATAAAGATCATCCCGGCAGAACAATGCTCCCGTTATATCATTTTTATCATTGTTATATCTCGATTTTATCAAAATATGATCTAGGTCGCTTCTGCTAAACCCAAAGGGCGTAGATGCGTAGATGATATGCTTTAAATTGGTTGTCAAAAGACCTCATAAAAGCTGATAAATTTCTTTATACTAATTTTTTTAGCATAGTTTTATGATTTAGTACATTAATTTGGAAACAATACCTTTATTAAAAAATTTTAGAGGCCAAATGAAATTTGCTAGATGCAAATCATATGTTAGCCTTTGACTTTAGCCAATGGCATCAGCCACAACTAAATTTATTAAAAGGTAAACGACAAAATCAAATTGAGTTCTATGATGACACCGCTTCAAATACACAATGGCTCACTGCGTGAACCCATCCCCAAGGAACTCTTAGGTTCGGCTGTTCTCGATCAAACTGGAAATTTCGAGGCAGGTAGTTATCAAAGCTTCATCCTCACATATACTGCTGGACGGTTTGGCATAGATGATAGTGGTAGTATTCGGGTTGTCTTTCGTTTTGCAACGGATCAAACAAACCCTCAGTTTGATGATCCCACAGCACCTGGATTTACGGAGGTCGTTGCTTCTAATAAAGCCGTTCTTCAAGCTCGTTTTGACCCTAAGGGCAATATCCGTCCATGGGATCGCACACTGCAGATCAAAGTTGTTAAAGGCTTCATGAAAGAGGGTGATACGATTACGGTGCGATTTGGTGTGACCGATCATGGTAGTGCTGGTATGCGCCTACAAACTTTCTGTGAAAGTAGATACGAATTCCGGGTTTTGGTGGATCCAATCGCTACCTACAATTTCCAGACTTTGCCCGAGCAACCATTCATCTCTATTGTTCCCGGTGCTCCCAAGAATTGGGTCGCGGTTGTACCCTCAACGATTACCTGTGGCGAACCGTTTTCGCTCAAGATAAAAGTGGAAGATGCATGGGGAAATCCGACAAACAAGGCATCTACAATGCTTGCAGTTAAGAGCAGCTGTCCAATTGAAAATCTGCCCGAACTTATCGAAGTTAGGAAAGGTGATTTCGCAACTGAAATATCAGGTCTTATTGCAAACATAAATGGGCCATTGGAAATCATGCTCCATACTCTGGATGGATCACGTGTTTCTGTCTGCAATCCCGCCTTTGTCTCCGGCGCCCCTGGTTTGAAAAGTTATTGGGGAGATTTGCATGGTCAATCAGAAGAGACTTTGGGAACAAATAGTGCTACTGATTATTTTACTTTTGGACGAGATAGAGCATTTCTGGACATATGTGCGCACCAAGGCAATGATTTCCAAATGACAGATACTTTCTGGAAAGATCTCAATCGGATCACATCACATTTTAACGAAGATGGTCGATACGTTACTTTGCCGGGATATGAATGGTCCGGTAATACGGCTCTGGGTGGGGACCGAAATGTTTATTTCCCAGTTGAAGGACGTGCAATGCGGCGCTCATCTCATGCTCTTATTGAGGATCAGAGCGATCTTGATAGTGATTGTCATACAGCAAGTGAGTTATTCAAAGCGTTTGCTGATAATAAGGAATGGGACGTTATCTCATTCGCCCACTGTGGTGGTAGATACGCCGATATTACACAAGCGCATGATGGTCGTTTTGAAAAATCGGTTGAGGTACATTCGGCTTGGGGCACATTTGAATGGATTTTGCAGGATGCCTTTAAAAAAGGTTACAGGGTGGGTATTATTGGAAACTCAGACGGCCACAAAGGGCGGCCTGGAGCTAGTTATCCTGGAGCTGGCTGGTTTGGTGCGGTTGGTGGTTTGACCTGTTACCTTATGCCTGAGCTAACGCGCAGTAGGTTGGTCGACTGTATCAATGCTCGTCATCATTACGCTACGACTGGAGGTCCAAGCGGGAGAATGCGTCTAGAGGTTTCGATCTCGTTCGATGAACCAGCAACGCAGTATTTGGATGATCCATTATTGACTAAAAATTGTTTAACTAAGCCATGTTTTCAGGCAATGATGGGTGATATTGTATTCTTACCCGCGGGCGCGGCATATCTAAAAATAAATGTTGATGCGGCAGCACCTGTTCTTAGTGTTGATATCTTCAACGGCACTGATCATTTGGAATGCTATCACCCGTATGAAGAAAGCGACCTTGGTGATCGGATCACTGTTCTATGGGAAGGAGCTGAGTACCGCGGCCGCTTTCGCGCTGTGTCTTGGGATGGTTCAGCTCATTTTGATAAAGCAACTATCACCTCGGTGGTTCCGGTAAACTTTTTTAATCGAGATAAAAAACTTGATATGGTCAGCAGCTCAGATCTTAGATGGCAGTCGGTGACCACCGGAAATTTCGCTGGTTTCGTTGCGAGGTTAAAAGACAGCAAATTAGGAAGTGTTAATATAAAGACGCCACTGATCAATGAAAGTGTGAAATTGATTGATATTGGGTATGGGGGCAATTTACTTGATGCCTCAGACAGTTTGCCCCGTCGTATCCAGATATATCGGCTGCCTAACGACAATCCAAATACTTCGGTTAGAATTGAACGAAAACTGGAACCTCAGATAGGAAGGGATAATCCCTTCTATGCGCGTATTACGCTGGAAGATGGGACCCAGGCTTGGTCAAGTCCTATCTACGTTCTGCGTGAAATTGAAAATTTGTAAATTCGTAATAAACTAATCCAGTTTAAAAGTTCTAAAGTATAAAGATAAGTGATTGGGCGATCTTTAAATTCGTTCTTTCCTCCCTGTTAACTGAAGCCCTCAAATTAAGTTGGGGGCTTTTTTTTGGTTTTCACAATCGTTGAGCGTCTGCTGGCAACTGTTCACTGATTACGTTTAGTAAGCCTTGCTAAAAAAGTTAAATGATGTCTCAATCCGCTATGAGCTAAAAAAAACTAAAAACCAAATAAAAATTTGGTTGATGAGGAGGACTTAATTATGATTGTAATGCTCACTCAAGATCTTTCCAAAGGCTTTGTTTCATGGAAAGAAATGTATTTTGAAAATAAAGATGCTCTGGAATCTTTAGGTGCTAAACTCATCTTTGCCGGCCCACATAAAGAGGATGATAATAAGATGGTAGTCTTAATAGATTTTGATTCTCCTGAGGCAATGAAGGCTTTTGCTACTAACGAAGAATTAAAGGCGAAACGTGTGGCAGCAGGAGCTATTTTAGAGTCCAATGTTGTGACAGTTATGGGTGAAGAATCCTTCACAAGCTAATCTCTATAGAAACTGGAAAGTTTTAAAGAGCCCTGATAGATAAATTAGGGCTTTTTTATTGAGCCGTTCAAATTTTAGATTTCTCTAAAATTAATTTTTTGGAGCAGCAGCGCTATAGAGCGAAGGACGCAAAAGCTCTAATTCCTCATCTGAGTATCCTAAATTACTTGCAATTGCCTCATTGTGTTCTCCGACCTCTGGTAGATCTCTATAAAGGCCTGGTCTGGCTCCGTTGTATTCTATGGGAAGAGTAGGAACCTGCGCTCTAACACCATTACTCAAAGTTACTTCGACCGTTGCGCCAGGGTATTTTACATGGGGATCATCGAAAAGTTGGTCTGGTCGCATGATTGGAGCGAACGGCAGACCAAAACTTTCAAGGATTTTTGTGACCTGCGAAAGATTATACGTTTTGAACATTTTATGTAAGCGTGGGATGAATTTTTCTCGACATTCTACACGTTGTGCGTTTGTACTGAGGTCTCTATTTTCAACTAGATCTTGTAGACTAAAGGCTCTGCAAAATTCAACCCACTGTTTATCACTTACGACTCCAACAAAGACTTTTTCATCGTCGGCTGTCTGGAATACGTCATAAACTGCCCAAGAAGCTTTGCGTTCGGGCATCGGGTCTGCGGGCATTCCAGTTTGGCAGTACTGTACCATATGATTAGCAACAAGAAACATATTGCTTTCAAATAGGCCTGAGCGGACAAATGTTCCTTGTCCCGTACGCTGACGTTCCAAAAGTGCTGCTTGAATGGCGACGGCTCCAAATAGAGCTCCTACCAAGTCATTAACTGAGGCGCCAGCACGTAGTGGGCGCCCTTTGGGTCCAGTCATGTAGGCCAGTCCGCCCATCATCTGTACTACTTCATCAAGTGCGTTACGATTTTCGTAAGGGCCGCTCAGAAAGCCTTTCAGAGCGCAATAGATTAATCGAGGATTAATTTCTTGTATTGCTTTATAGCCAAGGCCAAGCCGATCCATTACGCCTGCACCAAAGTTTTCGATTAATACGTCGGACTCAAGTATCAGATTGGTTGCAAATCTATGGCCTTCGGGAGATTTCAAATTCACAGCTATGCTGCGTTTGTTACGATTGAATGCTCCAAAAAAACCGGATCCTGATCCGGGTAGTTGACGAGTTTTGTCACCACCAGGCGCAGGCTCTACCTTTACCACATCGGCACCGAGGTCGGCCAGAATAAGACCACAGCTAGGACCCAAAACCATATGGCTGAATTCGATTACTTTTATACCCTCTAAAGGGCGGACTTCGCTAGTTATGACGTGCTCCTTTAAATTCTATTTGTTAGCCCCTAGCTTAGGTTAGTGTAAATCTACAATGAAATGTCGAATGCCAGAAGAAAAATTTTGGCGTTTACGGTAGCGACCTCTAAAGGTAAACTTTTTTTGAGCATAAATTCGAAATGGATTTGATTTCAACTGGGAAACGCAAAGTGACAGAAAAGATCGATGAGTTTATCAAAATGACGGCAACCGAAGCAGTTGCTCGTCTACGATCAAAGGAATTGTCCCCCCTGGATCTTGTTGATGCTTCAATACAACGTATTGAGACTACCGATAAAGAAATTAATGCTTTGCCTATTCATTGTTTTGACCGGGCTCGTGATCAAGCGAAATCTTTTGATATAAAAAGACACGCAGAAAATCCAAAATCACTTTGTGGCCTACCCATCGCAGTAAAGGATTATAATGACCTTGGCGGTGCTGTGACAACTTACGGATCTCCAATATTTGCCAACAACATGGCGCTTAAATCTGATGCCACTGTTAGAAAACTGGAGAGTAACGGGGCGATCGCTGTGGCTAAGTCTAATGTTCCAGAGTGGGCGGGTGGCCATACCTTTAACCCCGTTAACGGGTTAACCCGCAATCCTTGGAATATGGGTAAAAGTGCTGGTGGATCTTCTGGCGGATCAGCGGCTGCTCTTGCAAGTGGGCTTGTTTGGCTGGCAACAGGCAACGATCTGGGTGGTAGTTTAAGAACGCCAGCTGCCTTTAATGGTGTTGTTGGTTTGAGACCTAGCCCAGGGCGGGTTCCACGTGGGATCCGGCTACCGTCTATGGATACACTTTGGGTTGAAGGGCCGATGGCGCGAAATGTGGATGACTTGGCTCTTATGCTCGATGCTGGCGTAGGTCACCAAATTGATGACCCGTTGTCTTTTGATCATTCGGGCCCCTCTTTCGTTGACATTATAAAAGGTACCTTTATTCCAAAGCGTGTCGCCTTTAGCCCTGATCTTTCCATTGTCTCAATGGAGAAGGAAATTGCAGAGGTTTGTGGTGGTGCTACAACATTCTTTGCCGATATTGGAGCTGAAGTGACGGATGAAACCCCTGATTTCACAGGAGTTCTTGAGGCATTTCAAACGCTCCGTGCCGTTTTGTTTGCTACCATGATGGAGCCTATACTGAAGCAGCATCGCAATAGGATAGCGCCAGAGATTATCGGTAATATTGAACGTGGTTTAAACATCAAGCCGTCTCAGATATTTGAGGCCGAACGGGTTAGAATTGAGCTTTTCAAGAAGATCTTAGTCTTCTTTGAAACACATGATTTTCTAATTTGTCCTGCAGCTTCTATAGCTCCATTTCCGGTTGATCAGCGTTATGTAACAGAAATTGATGGTAAGCCCTGTGAGACCTATATTGACTGGTTTTCTATTACTTTTGCTTTAACAATGACAGCCTGTCCCACGATAAGTGTTCCTTGTGGTTTTACATCTGAGGGATTACCAGTTGGTGTTCAAATTATGGGTAAACCAAGGGGCGAAGGCGAACTATTACTTGCGGCAAAGCAGTTTGAGGCAGCTATTGGTATATCGGCGCAGTTGCCAATTACTCCGCAAAAACAAGAGTTAACCTAGGATATTTATATGAGCACTAAGATCAATCATAACAATAAAGTTATTATAACCTGTGCAGTTACTGGCGCAATTCATACGCCCACAATGTCGCCTTATCTCCCTATTACTCCGGACGAAATTACAAAAGATGCAATTGCTGCAGCAGAAGCAGGCGCTGCGATACTACATCTTCACGCACGTAATCCAGAAACCGGACAACCGGATCAGTCCCCTGATGGTTTTGCTCCTTTTTTACCCCGTATAAAGCAAGGCACGAATGCCATAATCAATATTACGACAGGCGGCAGCCCATATATGACTGTTGAGGAGCGAGTAGATCCAGCTGCAAAGTTTAAGCCGGAAGTTGCCTCACTTAACATGGGGTCAATGAATTTTGGACTTTACCCAATGTTGAACCGGTTTAAGGAATTTAAATTCGATTGGGAGCGTGAACATTTAGAAGGTTCTCGCGATCTAGTTTTTAGGAATTCATTTAAGGATATCGAGCATGTACTAAAAACATGTTACGGCAATGGTACAAGATTTGAATTTGAATGTTACGATATCTCACACTTGTATAATTTAGCTCATTTTGTTGACCGAGGATTAGTAAAAGCACCGTTTTTTGTTCAGTCAGTTTTTGGCTTACTTGGCGGGATAGGGCCACATCCGGAAGATGTCATGCACATGAAACGTACTGCTGATCGGTTGTTCGGAGTTGATTACCGTTGGTCTGTTCTCGGTGCTGGAGCAAATCAGTTTAGGGTTGCCGCTCAGGCAGCTGCTCTCGGTGGTAACGTTAGAGTTGGTTTAGAAGACAGTATCTGGGCTGGGAAAGGCGAACTGGCAACATCAAATGCAGTACAAGTAGCAAAAGTTCGCCAGATTATAGAAAGTCTTGGTTTGCAAGTAGCAACGCCTGATGAGGCACGAGAACTTTTGTCTCTTAAAGGTGGAGACAAGGTCAACTTTTAAAATTTTAAAAAGTTGGCCAAAGATCCGCTTAAAAATTGTACTAGGTCAAGTTCATAAATGTTATATCTAATCATAAAAAGTGAAATTCAAGAAAATGTATAGAATACCGACAACACTGATAAAGTTACTGCAAAATTTAGATACTCCAACTGTTTGCAATGCAATTGAAGTAGCTGAAGGTCGGAGAGGATTTGACCGTTTCACGCGTGGTACTATGCTACACTGTCGTCCTGGTATGGCAGCAATGGTCGGCCGCGCCAGAACGGCAAAGATTTCGGGGCAAAAGCCGCCAACGGAGTCCAGCGAAATTATAAAGGAGCGTAGGTTGGACTACTTCCGAGCTATGGCGCGTGGCCCAGGACCAACGGTAGCGGTGGTGGAAGATTTAGATCACCCAAATTGTATCGCGGGTTGGTGGGGTGAGGTACATGTTGCTGTCCATAAGGGTTTAGGACTTAAAGGTGCGCTAACCAATGGTGTTATGCGTGACTTGGACGTGATTGATGATGGATTTCCAATATTAGCTGGATCAATAGGGCCAAGCCATGGTTTTGTTCATGTAAGAGAATTAAAAACCGAAGTCACTGTGAACAGCATGCGTGTAAAAGAGGATGAATTTATTCATGCTGATCGCCATGGTGCAATAGTCATTCCTGAAGAAGTTATACCGAATCTTGAAAATGCAATTGCAACAGTGATTAAGAATGAAAAGATAATTCTTACTCCTGCCCGTGAGCCTAATTTCAATATAGAAAAATTAGAGGCCGCATGGGTAGAATTTGAAGCTGCGAGAACTTAGTTAAAAGAAAGCAGTGCTTATGTTAAATTCGAAGTTTTGATCAGATTAAGATTTAGATAGTTATTATAAGTATCCTGAGGGTCTCTATAAACCCTGTGTAAATTGCTCCATCTGATTTTTCCATAGCTCAAGATATCTTTGTCCTTTCAAAAATGTTGGATCTTATTGATAAGCGTTGTAGATTTTGTGAAAGGATTTGGAAGGTATTTGAAAAATGACAATTGCAAAGCCCATTATATTTGACGGCCATAATGACGTGCTTTCAAAAATTTTTGATGAAGGTGGCTTGGCTAGCGCGGCATCATTTCTGAAAGGGCGTGAAGGTGCAATAGATCTCGAAAAAGCAGAAGTGGGCGGGTTTGGAGGTGGGTTCTTTGCAGTATATGTACCGTCGCAATTTGATCTAGAATTTAGTTATCAAGAAATGGAAAAGGCAAGTTATAGTCTGCCTTTACCAGAACCTATTGAGTGGAGTGAAGCAGTTGCTGTCGTTGCATCTCAGGTAACAATTCTACGTGAGATAGAAAGGCTAGGTGGTCTAACAATCTGTCGTAGCGTATCTGATATCTGCAGTGCTTTCGAAGATGGAAAAATTGCTGCAATTTTTCATATTGAAGGCGCTGAGGCGATTGATCCAGATCTTCATATGCTAGAGGTATTACATTCTGCTGGCTTGCGATCTATTGGACCGGTTTGGAGCCGTCCCACGATTTTTGGAGAGGGTGTACCATTTAGCTTTCCATCAACGCCGAATACTGGCTCAGGGCTTACCGAGCAAGGAATTGCGCTAGTTAAGCGATGTAATGATCTGAAAATCATGATTGATTTATCTCATTTAAATGAGGCTGGTTTTTGGGATGTTGCACGTCACTCAAACGCTCCTTTAGTGGCAACTCACTCAAACGCCCATTCGATTACACAACATTCTCGTAATCTAACGGATAAACAGTTGCGAGCAATTGCAGAAAGCGATGGTATGGTTGGTCTTAACTTTGCAACTGCATTCTTACGTGAAGATGGGAAAATGTTAGCAGACGTTCCATTAAGTCAGATGCTGAAGCATCTCGACTATCTTTTAGAAATTATCGGTGAGGATCGAGTTGGGCTTGGATCGGATTATGATGGAGCAGTTATGCCTGAGAAATTGACCGACTTATCTGATCTTCCAAATTTAAGGCAGGCAATGAAGGACCATGGGTACGAAGAAAAGATAATTAAAAAAATATGCTACGAAAATTGGTTACGTGTTTTGCACAAGACTTGGGGTTGTTGAATTGGAACTATTAAGATGCTGAAACAAGAGAGAGCTACGTTCATTTCTAAACGGTTAAATGAGATCTACCCTGAAACGCCGGTTCCTCTAAACCATAAAGATGCCTATCAATTGTTAGTTGCCGTTTTATTGAGTGCGCAGTGTACTGACGCTCGAGTCAATATAGTAACGCCAGGTCTGTTTGCCAAAGCGAGCACTGCTCAAGATATGGCGATCTTAAAAGAAGATGAAATATTGGAAGCGATAAAATCTTGTGGGTTAGCGCCAAAAAAATCTCGTGCAATAAAACGACTATCAGAAATTCTTGTCGAAAATTATAACGGAGAAGTCCCAGACGATTTTGCTTCATTAGAGGATTTACCTGGAGTTGGTCATAAAACTGCTTCTGTTGTTATGTCGCAATGGTTTGGTTTTCCCGCTTTCCCCGTTGATACTCATATTCACCGTCTTGCGCAGCGATGGGGACTTACGAAAAAAAATAATAACGTAGTAAAAACAGAACGTGATTTGAAACTTATATTCCCAGAAGATTTATGGAACAAATTGCATTTGCAAATCATTTTCTACGGTAGAGAATTCTGTACTGCGCGGGGATGTAGAGGTCTAAAGTGCGAAATATGTACGACCTGTTATCCAAAAAGAAAAAAACCATTTGATTGATTATTATTTATATTCCTAAAATATTAAATTAAATAATAGATGATCAAAATATAATTTTTGGGAGCACTATTTTGAAGTTGGCTAAAGAAACCATATGGCATTTTACTTGTGACTACTGTAATTTATGGTGGTCTTTTGCTTCTTCCGACGATTATGAGCCTAAAGATAGTATTCATTGTCCTCATTGTGGAAAGACAAATAAAATCGAGGATGAGAAAATATAAAATATTGTAATTAATGTTTTAATAAATACAGTTTATCTGTAACGGATATTTGACCGATCCAATTGATCAATTTTTGTTACACCCATTAGCTTCATATCTCGTTCAATTTCTAATCTTAATTGATTTAGGGCCCTTTCAACTCCAGCTTCGCCGGCAGCAGCTAAAGCATAAAGGTAGTATCGACCAATGGAACAACATTTTGCGCCTACTGACAAAGCTTTCAACACATGGGTTCCTCGTTGAATTCCACCCTCGCATATAACATCAATTTTATCTCCGACGGCGTCACAAATTTCGGCAAGCTGATCGAAAGGAGCTCTACTTCCATCTAATTGTCTTCCACCGTGGTTAGATACCATAATCCCAGTACAGCCAATATCAACCGCACGTTTTGCATCTTCAACACTCATTATACCTTTGAGGGCAAATTCTCCGTCCCATTGAGCGCACAGCTTCTCAGCATCGTCCCAATTCATTGACTGATCCAACATTGTTGAAAAATATTCTCCAACTGATACGGCTAAATTTGTTCCTTCGGTAACGTAACCAGAAAGATGAGGCATATCGAATTTTTCTTTTGTATAGAAATTCCACGCCCACATTGGATGAAGGGCAAAGCTCAAAATAGAGTCCAAAGTTAATTTGGGTGGGGACGTAAATCCCGACCTGAGGTCGCGCTCTCTGTTGCCACCAGTAATGGTATCAACAGTCAGAGCTAGTACATTAAATTTTGCGTCCTTTGCCCTGTTAAGTAAAGCGTCATTCAATCCACGATCTTTATGAAAATAAAATTGGAACAGTTTCGGGCCATTGGTTATTTTTGCGATATTCTCAACAGTTACAGTTGCAAGGGATGAAACCCCAAACATGGTATTATGTTTGGATGCTGCTTTGGCAACTGCCCGCTCTCCTTCATGATGAAATAGACGCTGCAGTGCAGTTGGAGCGCAATAGAATGGAAGGGCAAGTTTTTGTCCCATTACTTCGGTTTCCATATTTACGTTTTCTACCCCAGCCAGAACATTGGGAACTAAATCCACCTCATCATACGATTGAGAATTTCTTCTGTAGGTGATTTCGTCGTCAGCGGCACCGTCAATATAATCAAATATTGGGCTTGGAAGTCTAGATTTAGCTAATTTACGAAAATCTGCATAATTGTGACATTGGGTTAGTCGCATATTTTTTTAACTTTCTATACTCATAAAAAATTCTAAGATAATCCTAAAATCCAAACTCTTTAAACACACTTTCCGCCCAGGTGTCCCATCCATCAACACCACCATCACATTCGTGCCTATCAATTACACAGTCAGCTCCAAGTTCTTTGAGGCGGCCATCTATTTTTTTACCCGCTCCACAAAAGCTAAAATAATTACGGTCGCCCAGGGCACAAACACTGTATTTTAAATTTCTGAGTCTAATATCAGCATTCTCAAGCGCTGCCCAAAAGTCTTCGCCCATCATGGGTAAATCACCATCGCCAGTAGAACTGGTGATAAACATTGCAGTTGACATAGTTTCTAACTCATCAATAGATACATCGTTCATTTCGCTAAGGGTTGTTTCTATCCCTTTAGCTGAAGCTAGTTCTACTACGTCATCTGCAACACCCATTGCCGTTCCCATTTCGGAGGCAAAAATTACGTTAACTTTATTCATTTTTAAGTCCTATTTCGGTGATTAATGCTAAATAATTTTAATTACCTAACTATTGGTAGGTAGTCGATTTTTGAGAAAACCAAATAATTTTTTTTGATTTTCAGCAACAGCCATTCGAAGTGGATAATTGACAACAAAATAAATACCAATAGGTTGAGTTTTATTATAACGGTTTGATGAATTTGCTTGGGTTATTCTGCAATTAAGATCATAATGCCTAGCTCCCAACATTATAATAAAGTTTTTTGTAAATTGCTAGTAACGTGCTTGTTGATTATTAGAACATCAGTATTGAGAGTATCAGCGGAAGCAATCATGTCTAACTGAACAATTTGATCAATAAGTATAATATTTATTATGATTAAAAGCCCTCCCTGAAAAGGGAGGGCTTTTGCATTTACTTAAAGCTACGTAATATTTATTTTAGGACTGCTTGCCTTCGAAACTGCCGCACCAGTCATTAGAATTTACCATTGGCCAAAAAGCCACCTGATTCTGGGTTGAGGCACTGGGAGGATTTACCCTACATGCGCCTAAATTCGCATTTGGTGTCACCTGGCTATCTTTCTGTTCAAAATATGCACAATGATTACATGAATGTGACATAGATTTTCTCCTTAACAATTGACAAGATAAAGCTTGGGTCTTTTTATTTAACTAACTGACACGAAATTTAGAACAATTCTAAAAAATGTCAATAAAATAAATAAAAACATATACTTGACTAAAATAATCAGGATATTTTTCTTTAAATAACTATTTGTAAAATTTCTGGAAAATCTTTATTTTGCTGAACTAATTACTTAGCTATTAATCATCCCAGAGTTTAGTGGATAGATATTTCAACCCGCTATCGCATATTACCACAGCAATGGTTTTACCTGACATATTTCCAGAAAGTAATTTTAGTGCTGCCGCTACGTTTGCGCCGGAAGAATATCCTCCAAATATACCCTCATACTTTGCAAGTTCCTTAGTGGTTTTTTGAGCTTCATCTCCTGATATCTGGATAAACCCGTCAACTGGAACTTTATCAAGAAACTTTAGCTCTGGAATAATGTATCCCCCACCTTGAATTGGGTGGTGGGGGTTTGTAACTGTCTTTCCAGCTGCCACGGCTGCGCCCTCAGGTTCAACAACAAAACACTTTATATCGCTATTGCGCTCTTTTAGCGCTTTGGCGATGCCTTTATATGTACCGCCTGAACCCAAGAAATCAGCGAAACCGTCCAAGTTCCCGTTTGTTGCTTCCCATATCTCGGGTGCTGTATTGTTGTAATGAGCCTGCCAGTTTCCGTCTCGGTAAAATTGATCTGCCCTAAATGCTTGACGCTGTTTGGTGATCTTCTTTGCCGCTTTATCTACTAAATCCAGGTCCCCTCCTGATACTTGACCTGGGCTGGAGTTGGGTAGCTGATCAACTAGAACTACCTCTGCTCCAAGAGCACGCATCATCTGCGCTCTTTCTTCGGAGTTGCCCTTAGACATCACAGCTACAAACGGATATCCTTTCAGTCCACAAACTATTGCTAAACCAGTTCCCATATTTCCTGAGGTTAGTTCAACTACTGTTTGCCCTGGTGAGAGACTACCTAATTTTTCTGCTTCTTCTATAATACCAAGTGCTGCTCTATCTTTTTTTGAAAAACCAGGATTTAAATATTCTAGTTTTGCAAGAATGGTTCCCTTTACACCATGAAGATTTGTTAAGCGATCCAATCTAACCAATGGCGTATTTCCGATCGCTTCAGCTGCTGACTTTAACACTTGGCTCACTATAATGCTCCTAGAATTGCATATTGATTGAATAGCCTAATTATGCATTTTTTGTTTGGGTAATAGCTTTCTCGCTAGGTCCTTTAAAAATTTTTAATTTCAATTAACTCCCCATGTATCGCTCAATTTATAACCTTCTGGCCATGGGTCTGTTGGTTCTAGTGTATGCTGATGGATGCCCGTAATCCAACCTCTACCACTTATCTCAGGAATAATTGCGGAGGTCCCGTTTAGGTCACATTTTTCGATTATTTTTCCGTGAAAAGAAGATCCAATAATTGAAATCGCTTTTATTTTTTGACCAATCTTCATCTCTCTTCTAGCCTCAAGAACTGCCATTTTTGCGGATAATGCTGTGCCTGTAGGAGAGCGATCAATTTTGCCAGGTTTAACAGAAACAGCCGACTTAAAAGAAATGCAATCGTTGGATTGGTCCTCCATTCTGCTAAACTGACAAAACGAATAGTGCGTCCAATCAGTAATTGTTGGATGACGAAATCCTATTTGTTCGGTCGCTGCGTCAGTTATTTTCGCTCCTAGGCGAGCCAGTTCTGCCGCTTCGCTTGGAACAATTGAAAAGCCTAATTTTTTTGCGTCTACTATTACAAAACTATCGCCACCAAATGCCGTATCAGCTGAGATGATTCCATATCCTTCAAGTTCCAAACTTATGTCTAATTTATATACAAAACTGGGTAGACTCTGGACTAAAATTCGCTCTGCTTTTCCTTTTTTACATAGAGCTTTAACTTTTACCAAGCCTCCCGGCGCTTCTAGAAAAAAATTTGTAACTGGTTCCTCCATGGTTATGAGGCCATGATCAAGCAAAACTGTCGCAACACAAATTGAGTTTGAGCCAGACATTGGTGGGGTGTCTTCTGGTTCCATAATAATAAAAGCTGCAGATGCCTTTGGGTTTTTTGGTGGAACTAGTAAATTAACATGTCTGAAGACGCCACCTCTTGGCTCATTTAGAACAAAATTTCGCAGGACTTGATCTTTTGCAATCCATCTACTTTGGTCCCATAGGGTCTTTCCTGGGGGAGGTTCAACACCCTCTATTATTACATCACCAACTTCGCCTTCTGCGTGCGCAGATACAACATGAACAGTTTTTATACTTACCATAGATTTTCGTTACTTTACGTTCGGTTCGCTGAATATAAATATAGCAAAGGAATGGATCTAAATAAATAAGTTAATGGTAGAATGGGACATCAAAACCTTAGCAGATTACAGCTGCAATTTTGAGATAACTTATCCAAGTTCCTCGGCACTTTCTATCATTGAAAAGTGATTAGTTTAAAATCTATTTCTAATTTATTTGTGACACGAAGTTAAAATATCTTATTAAGAAGTCGCCCAATCCCAATACATTTCACGCACTTTTCTGGTCATTGGACCTACTTGATACTGGCGCTCATTAAAAGCAGTTACAGGAGTTACTTTATTCATATTGCCAGACATAAATACTTCATCTGCAGTCTCAAAATCTTTAAAACTTAGAACCGTCTCTTGAACGCTTTGTCCAATGGCCTTTAAGTTTGAAATGTGTCGAGATCGAGTGATGCCTGCGAGGAAAGTTCCATTAGCGACTGGGGTTAAAACTTCTCCGTCTCTAACCATAAAGATATTGGCTGTGGCTGTTTCAGCGACATTTCCCATCGCATCTGCAACCAAAGCATTATCAAAACCTTTTGATCTGGCTTCGACAAGCATTCGAGCATTGTTGGGATAGAGACATCCCGCTTTTGCGTTTACTACTGCGTCTTCGAGTACTGGACGGCGAAATCGGGTTTCAGTCAAGCGAACAGAGGAGGTTTCTGGAGCGAGGGGAATTTGTTCTAGGCAGATCGCAAAGCCTACTGTTTCACTTTTGGGGACAATGGCGCTTACATCACCATCTATAGCCCAATACATAGGGCGGATGTATATGGCCGCATCTGATGGGTAAAGTTTCAAACCGTCCCAGACTATATCAACCATTTCCTTAGAACTAACTGTGGGACTTAACATCAAAGCTCTAGCGGAATTATTGACGCGCTCGCAATGCGCCAATAGATCGGGAGCGACACCATCAAAATATCGTGCTCCGTCAAAGACATTTGATCCAAGCCAAGCGCCGTGGTCTGCGGCATTAATAACAGCCGCGTTGCCTTTATGCCATGTTCCTTGGAAGTATGTATTAATATTTTGGCCTGTAGCCATTTCTTTTTCCCCAGATTTTGTTCTAGCTTTACTGATCTTTTAAACAAAGTGAATAGTAAAACGCAGTATTAATTTTTAGTCAAACAGAATTGGAAGATCCGTACGCTGAAAACTTTGGTTTAAAAGTTACTAAATATACGAAAAGCATGGTCGCTACAAAACAGGCTAACCCTGCTGAGAGGAATGCAGGTACATAAGTGCTTAAAATATCTCGAGACAAGCCAGAACCATAAGCAGCAACTGCTGATCCTAATTGGTGGGCGCCAAAAATCCATCCAAAAACAATTGGGCCATTTATTGTTCCAAAGAATTGCCCACTCAGTTTTACTGTTGGAGGTACAGTTGCTATAAAATCAAGACCAAAAAAGATAGCCCATAATGTAAGACTGTACACATCAAAATTACTATAGGGCAGGTAGAATAGCGATAATCCCCGAAGGCCATAGTAGGCAGCAAGCAAAGTATAATTATTGTAACGATCCGAAAGCCAACCGGATCCCATTGTTCCTATGAAATTGAAAAAACCCATGAGAGCCAAATAAGAAGACGCCACAATGATTCCGACATTATTATCCGCACAAAATGGGATGAAGTGTTGTCCAACTATTCCAGAACTTGTAAGTCCACAAATGAAAAATGTAATTGCCAAAACCCAGAAAGTAGGATGATTGATAGCACCTAACAAAGCTTTAAACGACAAAGTAATGGCATTTCCAGTATTTCCTGCAGGTGGATAGTAAATTTTATCATCACCATATGCAGATAGGCTAAGTTGTGATGGCCAATCTTTCCCAAGCAAAAAGAATAAAACTCCACAAAGTATTCCACCAACCAATCCTGGAGCTATTGCAAACTGCCAATTAGACACCGTTGTGATCCAGGCCATTAAGGGCATAAATATCAGCTGACCGGCCGCGAAAGCAGATGTCATTATGCCCACGACCAAACCTCGCCTGGCTGTGAACCATCTAGTGGCGACAGTTGCTGAGAGGCCCAATCCGATTATACCAGACGCGATACCCAAACATAAACCAATGCTTACTAATAAATGCCATTTTTCAAAGGCTAAGACTGTACAAAGTAAACCTATGACTTCTAGGAAAATAACAATCAAAACTACGTTTACTACGCCAATACGAAGCATTAATGGTGCACCTATTGGGCAAAGCATAGCTGTCATGAAATACATTAAACCTGTAGCTATTGATACATCTGAAATGTCCCAGCCATGTGCTTGGGTGATTGGTAGAAGCAAAATTTGTGGAGCGTTTGCGATCGTAGAGGTCGCCAATGTAAACAAGAAGACTATTGAGGCCATAATCCATGCATAATGAATACCAGCTTTATCTAAGTAAATTTTCAGTCGTTCGGCTAGCATAAGGCTATTTTCCTAAGCATTTCTTCTCAGGTTACAGATTAATTTATTTTGATAATGAAAACCTATTTATCTCAGTAAAGCGAGTGAGGCCTCACCTTCTTCTAAGCGCACATTTTTTATTTTATCTGCTACGCCAGCAATCCCTTTTTTTCGCTGTGCAGCTGCTTTTTCAAAAGTATCTTTATTTGGGTATATTGATGTTAAAGATGCAGTTGTTGGACTCGTTCTGAGAAAAACAAGTGCGGTTGCATCCGGAAAATTTTTAGGAGCATTTTTTATATAGTGCGCTTCAAGTTCATCACCTGCTTCCTCTGAAATATATTCAAAGTAGTTCATTCTAACATAACTCATATATTTACCTCCAACCACACTTCTATAATAGCACAGATACTTACCACGATATAAACCATCAATTTAGTGACGCTTCGTCAAAATAGATATTCATATTTATGTGATCAATTTGAAATTTTTTTTGGGATGCACTCTAATCCTGATTTAAATAGGGGTCTAATTTCAAACCGCATTTTAAGACCAATAGCATAGCTTCGCTCATTTCCCTCTGCAAATGAAAAGGCTACTTATTTGTTTACAATACTATAGATCAACCCACGTCGGTTGTACCTTAATTTTGTCAAAAAATTTCTGCAATCCTTCTACTGTGATCCCAAGAGTCCGATCATTTACCAGTGGATGAACATAGATTTGCTTACAGTTCTTTAAATCGCTATCAATGAAAAGCCTAACTTCCATTTGGACGCCAATTATCATTGAAAGCGGTGTTACGGCGCCAGGTCTAACACCTAAATTTTCCATCAATCTTTTTGGAGAGCCAAATGATAGGCGTCCAACTGCTAGTTTTAGGTGAATATTTTTAAGATCTATTTCTCTGTCTTGCTCTGTAACTAATAGAATATTTCGCTTTTTGTGATCTCGCAGATAAAGGTTTTTTATATGACCACCACCATTTTCTGAAGAGAGAAATTGATGCTGCACTTTTTTGGAATCCTCAACAGTTCTCAAAGGCAGATGATCTGTTCGCGTATATGAAATTTTCCAGTCATCAAGTAAACTTAAGATAGCGTCAGATGAGATTGGAAGGCTATCCTGATATTTTGATGATGCATCCACAATTGTTTCCATTACTAATCTTTCATTGTTTTAAGGCTTACTTACTTAACTATTTTTTACCATGAGTAAAAGTGGTTGCCTGCAACTTAGCTCTGTGGGACACAGAACTAATGAGCAAAAAAGCCAACAGGCAAATCAATGAAAAGACCCAAAACACTTCTACGTGATATTTTTGGATTTAGTGAATTTCGTCCCGGTCAGAGTGAAATTATTGATGCTGTGGTCGATAAGAAAAATGTGCTTGCCATTATGCCTACTGGCGGTGGAAAATCATTATGCTTTCAAATACCCGCACTTATGGGTGAGGGGCTCACAGTAGTAATTTCCCCACTTATTGCACTTATGCGAGATCAAGTGCGTGGCCTGCAAGCTGCAGGGGTGGCAGCAGAAGCAATAACTTCAGCTAATACTGAGGAGGAAACAGATAAAATTTTTTCAGCACTGAATTCCAGTAAATTACGGATACTCTATTTGGCACCTGAACGTCTGGCTTCAACGGCAATGCAATCAGCTTTACATCGATACAATGTTGTTTCTTTGGTTGTGGACGAGGCGCATTGTGTAAGCCAATGGGGCCATGATTTTCGCCCTGACTATCTGAGAATTGGAGAACTGCGGAGGAGCCTTGGTGTTCCCTTAGCTGCCTTTACGGCAACTGCTGACGAGGAAACCCGGCAAGAAATTATTGAGCGTCTTTTTGATGGAATAGCACCAAGTTCATTTCTGCATGGATTTGATCGCCCGAATATACATTTTACCTTCGTAGTTAAAAATAATCCGCGCCGCCAAATTATTGAGTTTGTTAATCAGAGAAAAGGTCAGCCAGGTATTATTTATTGCGGGACGAGAGCTAAAACGGAAACACTTGCGAAAGCTTTAGAAGAAGTTGGCCACAGCACATGTCATTATCACGGTGGCATGTCGTCAGCGGATCGAAGAGTTGTTGAGAGCCGATTTTCTGGAGAAGATGGGCTAATTGTTGTCGCGACTGTGGCTTTTGGTATGGGTATAGACAAGCCTGATATTCGTTGGGTAGCACATGCAGATTTACCTAAATCAATTGAAAGTTTTTACCAAGAAATAGGGAGAGCTGGTCGAGACGGAGGTCCAGCCGCGGCATATACTCTTTACGGAGCAGATGATATTCGTCTTAGACGCAGTCAAATTGATGAAGGTCTTGCTTCAGTTGCGCGAAAGTCAGCCGACCATGGGCGTCTTAACGCTCTTTTAGGTTTAGCTGAAGCATTGACCTGCCGACGTCGCACCCTTTTACAATATTTTGGTGAAAGTAACGTTGAATGTAAAAACTGTGATCTATGCGAAAGGCCACCAGAAACATTTGATGCGACCCAACCGGTTCGAAAGGCATTATCAGCAATCTTGCGTACTGGAGAATACTTTGGCGCAGGTTATCTTATTGATATACTTTTGGGAATAGAAACAGACAAGGTGCGCAGCCACGGGCATCAATCTTTACCTACTTTTGGGGTTGGTAAAGAGCTAAGCCGGTTAAAGTGGCAGGCAATATTTCGACAAATGATGGGCCATGATCTTGTCCGCCCAGATCCAAATCGACATGGAGCATTGAAAATTATGGAAAGTGCTCTGGCAATATTGGGTGATAAAAAAAGTATAACTTTACGCATGGATACTATTGAATCCGCAAAATCTAGTCCAAAGATAAAGATGTTGGTCAGTGAAGAGGACGCGCCCTTGTTGAGTGGACTAAAGGCAAAGAGGCGTGAACTAGCTGAAACAGCAGGAGTTCCAGCATATATCATTTTTAATGACAAAACTTTAGTAGAAATGGCTCAGAAGCGTCCAATTAATCTTGATGCAATGGCACAAATCAATGGTGTTGGAGCAAAAAAGCTGGAAAACTTTGGAAATACATTTTTAGAAGTTATCAACGGTGAGGCCGAAAGATTACATCCGTTTAGAAGAAAGCTCGCCGGTAATAAGGAAGGTGTTTTGTTTGATCTTCTTTTAGAGGCACAAAACAAACTTACACGCGGTGAGAAAGGTTTAGATAAACCACTGAGTTGCTCGACGTCCTTACTTGTTAAGGTTGCTCAAAGAAGGCCGAGTAGTATCAAAGAAATTTCTCATATCTTAGGTGAGAGAAGAGCTGAACGTTTTGGAGCCGCTTTTTTAGAAATTTTTATTCATGCTGATTAAATATAAAGTTAATTTTTTGACTTTTTAGTCTCTTTTGCCATCCGTTGTTTTCGTAGCTCAGCATTTTTTTGATCATAGGCTTTCTTTTTGCTTTCCAAAATTTCCTTGTATGCGGCCTCAGTTTTTTCGTATGGCTTTATTTTTTTACTCACGACACTTTCTTTCATAATAAAAAATTACGCGCTCTCTATTTTTAGAAAGCGCGTACCAAGAATTTTTAAATTTTTATTTAAGCTCTATATTGTCGGCTGATTCACGGCCGTCTCGGCCACTAGATATTTCAAAGCTAACTTTTTGATCGTCGGCTAGGTCATCAATGCCAGACCGCTCCAATGCACTAATATGCACAAATATATCTTTAGCACCTTCATCGGGTGCAATAAATCCAAAACCTTTAGTTTTATTAAACCATTTTACTTTGCCTGTAGGCATTACGTTAATCTCCTTGTTTTACCCCGTCCACATAACGTGACGAGCTGGCTAACTCAGCTTAAATCGAAGACTGAGAGCCGTTTTAAGGAAAAACAGTTTATCGAAATAGAAATTTGTAAGCATGGCGGTCATATTTTTTTTTCAATAAAAATTCAAGCAATAAGTGAAAAGGTTGTTTTTACCAATAAAAATAAAAACCGTATTTTAGTAAAATTTCACTTAACTCTAACTCAAACCCGGTCGGCATCTTGAAACTGTCTGACCCCATTACCATATAACTAGTATAAAGTTACCTACATTTTAGGAAGAAAACCATGAAGATGATTGCGCTCAATGGGCCGCATCACAAGAGGTATGTGGTCTATAATAAAAGTGGTAAAATCGTGATTATTACACGTAATAAAAGTACTGCAAAATTGTTCTTAAATAATACTAATACAAAGTCGGCAGCTTAGCTCAATCTGGTCTATCGTTTTTAGCCGGACCTTGATTATTTTTATAGCTAACAAATGCTGACAAAGTTTTTTAAAACGCAGACGTATGACAATATACTAGACGGATAAGAATGATCCTGTACTGTAAAAAGTTGGAAGGACGTGGACTCTGTTGAGTTAAAGATACAGTTTCTTTGGTTATTTTTGGATTTAAGGTGATTTATAGATGACTATAAATAGGCGTAAATTTTTAGAAACTTCAGCTTTCGGAACATTATCCTTTGCAATTCCAAGCTTGACTTTGTCTCAAGTTGATTTGGGCTCAGCGACTATCAGTACGATTAGTGATGGAACAATTACTTTGCCTGGAAGTCTTTCTTTTGACACTAGCATGCCATCTAGTGAGTTAGAAGTGATTTTAAAAGACTTTGATTTATCCAAAGATGAACTAACCCGAGAATGTAATTTGACGCTGTTTGATAATGGGACAAAGAAGGTTCTTTTTGACGCTGGTGCGGGAGTTGATTTTTTGAGTGGCATGGGAAATATTATTGATAGCTTAGAAGCAATTGACCTTTCAACTGATGACATAACAGATGTAGTTTTTACTCATGCGCACCCAGATCATATTTGGGGAGTTTTGGATGATTTTGATGACCTAACTTTTCAGAATGCCAATTATCATATGGGCAGAACGGAGTGGGAATATTGGTTTGACACTGAGACGGTAAATAAGGTGCGTGAAGACCGTATTGCTATGGCAGTAGGAGCAAAACGAAGGCTTGAAGCTCTTGAAGGAAATATAAACCTATTTGAAAGTAACGATGAGATTATGGGCGGAATTAAAGCTTTATCAACACCTGGGCATTCACCTGGCCATATGAGTTTTGAGGTTGGCAAGTCATCGCAAAAAGCTCTCGTTATAGGTGACGCACTGAATAATCATCACGTTGCTTTCAGAAAGCCAGAGTGGATTAGTGCTGGTCTGGATCAAGCCCCCAATTTAGCAGCCGATACACGTAAAAAACTTTTAGAAAAAATAGTATCAGAGCAATTAAAAATTGTAGGGTTTCACCTGCCTAATGGTGGCATTGGTCATGTGGAGAAAGTAGGAGAGGGCTATAACTTTGTTAACAGTTAAACTCTGATTGTAAAATTTTATTAAGTAATGAAAAATGAGGAAAAGATCATGAAAACTCAAGTTATGACATTTAGAATAAGTAATAGTTTTGAAGAGTGGGCAAAGCATTTTGACTCTCATTTGGAGATCCAAAAAGCTGCTGGTATGACGCCTCTTTTTCGTGGTCCACATGAAGATGACCCCCAGAAAGTTTGTATTGTAATTCAGATCAGCGATGATGCAAAAGCTGACGCATTTATGCAGGAAAATGAAGCTGAAATTCTGAAATCTGGGCATATTTTAGAAACAACAGAGGTGAATAAATACCTTTAAGAGTATTAGTAAAAAGGTTTGTTGATGCTTAAACTGATATATTTCAAAATGAGAGCTCTGGCAGAGGCTCCACAAATATTACTTAACTATTCTGGAATAGAGTACGAATATCTTATGTCTTGGGAACATTTTGACGATGTCTGGCAGAATGTTAAGCCTAAAATACCTTTTCAACAGCTGCCTATGATGGAAACGGAGGATGGTACACAGATTTGTCAAAGTATTGCTATTCTTCAATTCATAGAAAGTAGGTCAGGCTTATCAATAAACGATCCAATAAAGTCAGCGGAGGCAATGGCGATTTTGCAAAGCGCCCAAGAATTATTTGCGCCACTAAACCCAACAGTTAATTTTGCGACTGGAGACGATTTTACAGCCAAGCGCGATGCTATGCGGGACGGATTGAAAAATAGGTTTGCTGATTTAGCCCGATGCCTAGAAAAATATGAGGGGAAATATTTTATTGATGACACACCAAGAGCTGCAGAATTTGCTTGTTTTCATCATCTTGATTTATCAAAGTATCTTGACCCCACAATCATAAACTCATTTCCACGATTAGTTCAATTTGTTAATGATATTGAGAGTATAAAGACTGTTTCTTCTTATTTAGAAAATCGGCCTAAATTAATAGATGTTGGGATAGAGCCAAAATTAATAATTGACGGTAGGGCTCAGCCTACAGGTGTAGTAAAGACATGAAGCATTTTATTGCGACCCACACATGCTTTTCAGAAGAGGCGCGAAGAGCTTTTATTGAGAACACTAAAGCGCTCACACATAAAGAAATGATAGAGGGCACTAAATCGGATACAGCTAAGTTGTTAGCCCACTGGATGGGCAAAGATGATTTCTTTTTTTGCCACTGGTTAGCAGTTAGTGAAGAGGCAATACATGAAGTGCTCGAGGATCAGGGTATAGCAGATATTATCGTGACTAACGCCAATGAGATGACAAGGTTTATTTCTGCTTCGGACTTAAAAGATGATCCCGTTGGTGATCCCGATGATCAACAAACTTAATGCACCCATTTGTTAAACTACTTGTCGCAACTTTAATCATTTTGCTTTTATATTTTGTTATTGATGCCAAATTTAGGCATATGACCTCTAAATGGACTTTAGATGAACAAGCATAAGAAAATTATAGAGGGCCGTATTCTCTCATTTGAAGAAAGTCCATTTAACAGAGATTTTGATGTTTCGTCATTGAAATTAGATAAGAAGCGTATTTTTGTTGTCGACGGTATTATAGATTGCATTGGGCCCGTCGATTTTAAAAAGCCTGAATTTCAAGATATTGAAGTCATAGATTATGGTGACCATTTGATCTCAGCGGGCTTTGTTGATGCTCACGTTCATTATCCTCAGACAGCTATTATTGCGAGCTGGGGAAAGCGCCTCATAGATTGGCTAACTATCTATACTTTTCCCGAGGAAATGCGTTTTAAAAATCCAAATTATGCCTCAGAAATCGCTGCTCGGTATCTAGATTTTGCTTTGGCTAACGGTACTACAACAGTGGCAAGTTATTGTACAATTCATCCAGAAAGTGTTGATGCTTTTTTTGAGGCTGCGGCTATTAAAAATATGTGTGTTGTAGGAGGAAAAACATGCATGGATCGCAATGCTCCGGGTGATTTATGTGATACAGCAAAGTCTGCATATGATGATAGCAAAGTGTTACTTCAGAAGTGGCATAAAAAAGGCCGAGCGCATTATGCAATTACGCCAAGATTTTCTCCAACTTCAACGCCAGATCAACTTTCAGCGCTTGGATCGCTTTGGTCTGAGTTCCCCGAGTGTTTGATGCAGACGCATCTTTCTGAACAAGTTGATGAGATTGATTGGGTGAGAAAGTTATTTCCCAAAGCGCGAGATTACTTGGATACTTACGAAACATTTGGCTTACTTGGTGAACGAGGCGTTTATGGCCATGCAATTCACTTAGAAACTAGAGAAATTGATCGTCTAAGCGAGGTAAGTGCATCTATCATACACTGTCCTACATCGAATACTTTTATTGGTTCTGGTTTGTTTGATGTGAAAGAGTTGGCATCGCGTTCTATTAAATTAGGACTTGCTACAGATATCGGCGGAGGTTCGAGTTTTTCAATGCTTCGCACCATGGCTGGCGCTTATGAAGTCGCTCAGCTTAAAGGGGTTGCACTCCATCCAGCACAACTCATGTGGCTGGCCACCCAAGGTTCTGCAAAAGCATTGAACCTGGATAACCAGATAGGAAATATCGCACCTGGGATGGCTGCTGATTTTGTGGTGTTAGACCTTTCATCTACGCCTGCTATTTCTCAACGCAGCACAAGGGCAAATGATGTCTGGGAAGAGCTATTTCCTACGATTATGATGGGTGATGATCGTGCTATTGCCGCAACTTATATTGCTGGAAAAAAAATATGAAAAAGTAGGACTTTTGAAGATATGTTATTGTTTGATATTAAACGCTTAGCTAATCGATGAGAGCAAAAACACTTCCAATTTTGCTTATGATCGGCGCTGTATTTTGCTTCGCCTCTATGGATGCAACTGCTAAGTATTTAATGAAAGAAATTGGCCCAGCACAAACCATTTGGGCTCGATATACAGTTCAGGCTATTCTCGTTACCGTTCTTATTTTGCCAAAGATCAATATCTATGGAAGAACAAAATATCCTAAACTTCAGTTCTTACGATCCGTAGCGCTTATGATGGCAACGACACTTTTTTTCTTTGCTTTTTCTAGGCTTGGGCTTGCCGAAGCATCTGCAATATTTAACATTAGTCCTGTATTAATTACGCTCGGGGCTTTCTTATTCTTGCGGGAACAAATTGGCCCAAGGCGTGTGATCGGTATCTTAGTTTCGCTGTTAGGTGCTCTCATTATCATAAGGCCAGGAAGTGGCGTCTTCACAATTTATGCCATTTTACCGTTAGGTGCGGCGATATTTTATTCGGCTTATAGTTTGGCTACACGGTTTGTAGGAACGGATGAGAGCCCATGGACATCGTTATTCTACTCGGCAATATTTGGAGCTATTTGTTATTCGATTTATATCGTTTTCAATTGGAATCCCATGTCCAATAATGCGCTTTTGTTAACTCTCATAATTGGTTTATTTGGAACAGCTGGGCATATATGCCTTATAAGAGCACTTACTCTTGGTGAGGCTAGCCTAGTAGCGCCTTTTATTTACACAAACTTATTGTTCACGACAATCTGGGGTTTAGTTTTGTTTGGCAACTTCCCTGATCTTTGGACGATAGCTGGAGCTTTAATAATCGTTGCTGCAGGTATTTATGTTTGGGCACGTGATCGTGCTATTCGCCACGCATAAAAGTAGGTCATAACCAAATTGTTTGAAAATTTAAAGTTTTAACAATCGCCAAAATCAGATTGAGAAGATGTAATAGCTTTTTGAGCATCGGCCTTCGCTTCGAATTTTGCAGCAACACTTTGCTGAAATTCTTTCATTGATGGAAATGCAGCATTCAAATTTTCATTAGTATCGAAGTAACACAAGGACATACCTCTATCTGGAGCTATGTGAAATGAACGCATTGCGATTAAACCCTTTGGTGGCGGAGGCATGTGACTGGCGATGTAATCATGACAACTCTGCATCAGCGACTTGTTCATATACCGCATGGTTAAGATGACACAAAATTTCACATCGCCAGTCATATTATCGATTTTCTCACTTAAAATCCGTATGAAACTATAGTATTAGTTACTTAATCAAAACAAACAGTAGACCAACATTAGTTAGTAATTGATTTTTCGATTGCCTTTTTTAAATCACGTTCCGCATTGCAAGGTAGCCAGCAAATCTTATCTATTTTTGCTAAATTAGCCTTTGCTAGTTCGATTTTACCAAGTTGAATGAATAACTCTCCTTGATATTCCAGCGCGCCGGTATGTTTTGGGTTTAAAGCTAAAGCTTGTTGATAGTAATCACCTGCAGTGGCCAGATCACCAGACTTTCTTGCAGTAAAGCCTAGTAAATTTAAACGATCCGCTTCATCAGTATTTACTTTTTTCAGGTTTTTAAGCAATTTATGAGCCTCAGCAAATTTTTCCAATTTAATCAACTTGTTTATATCTTTGAAACGGTTTGTTTGCGAATAACCTCCAGAGTCATTAGATGATGAAGAAGAATAACTCGTTGAGCTAGATGAACTTGAAGATGATGAACCGCCACTCATAGCGGCCACACTTACTTGCGTGGAAACGAAAATAGTTACGATAGTGTATAAAATTTTGTTCATTGGACACCCTTTTTTAAAACAAATCTTATACGCCGCTTTAAAGGGAATAGATCAATCTAAATAATTGCTGTTCGACCAAAGATAACTAACTTAGTATAATAACATCAGGAACGTTAAGTTCTATTAAAACTTTAATTTTGCCTGAGATGCTTATAAAATTTGGCTTTTGAAACTGGTGACTAATTTAGTTTAACAGTATCAACCGCAGTTTCTTTTTGATAATTAAATACGCACACGGATGACTTATTGTTCTCTTTAAAATCGAATGCGTCTCTTAGTTCAGACACAAGAGAACTGATAAGTCCGTCGAATTTTTTTAAATTACCTATATCATCAAAGTTAGCCGAAATGCTCACTTCACTTTCTTTGCTGACAGTAATTGTCAAGCTGGACATTTCGAGTTTAACTACATGCCGGCTCAAATATTCAGTGCAATGACCAGCCGCTATCTTAGCTGAGGTAAACGAAGTAAACTTGTACGTAACACTTTTAGAGTACATTATTACAAATCCTCAAATAGCGCATCAAAGGCTGTTGCTTGGTTTGTAAAATCAATTTTTCGAGATGAAAATGAAGAATTGTATAAATTTAGCCGATCTAATAGATCAGCTCCATTATCAGAAAGCCTATTTTGCTCGTTAACTAGCTGTAATTCTTTGAGTGATCTTAAAGTGTCTTCACTCTTAACAGTTCCGTTTCTAAACTCGATGAGCGTGACTAAATCGTTAAGTGCAATTTTAGGACTGTATTCTTGCGCATATTTTAAACCTAGAAGCAATTTTTGGGAATTATCACGCTGAATGTTACTTTGCCTTTGGAGGTAAGTTCCCAGTTTCTTAACCATATTGTCGACTGCCGATATAACCTCGGCACTGATTGCTTTGGGTGTATCATTCCCTAAGCAAAAAGTTCCTAAAACAAGATTATCACTCGTTCTAATCGGGAAGCCGCAGTAGCTACCAGTCATTTTACCAGAAACTACATTTGGATGCATACCAAAGATTGGATGCTCCGAAACATCATAAACGATGGTCGGCTCAATATCTGCTAATATATGCTGACAAAAAGTTCTTTCTACCGGCCAAGATCTGTCTGCATTGGGGTCTGGTGATATGCCAGAAAGTATGCACTGCTGGGTTGAATCAATCAACGAAACCATTGACTTTGAAAATCCAGAAAGTAGCTTTCCTATCTCGCAAAAGGAATAGAACTCATCCTGTTGATCTGTTCCAATCAGCGCTAACGATTCTACGAAAGCTGCTCTTTCGGTTTCATTGGGTAATTTATCTGCAACTGGATACATTATGAGTTCCTAAATATTTCATGTTACACAATGTTTTATTTTAAAAAATACTTTCATTTTTCGTTTTTTAAAAAAGATTATCATTGTTTATTTAGTTTAAACTAGCTTTTGTTTCCCGCCAGAAGTGACAAATACCATTGTAGCAGTCATTTTCAGTAGCCTGAGCGGTAACCGCGTCTGGCTACTGGAATATCTTTCTATCTGTTCATAGCAGAAATTTTCTCTCCAATACCCATTGCTACACCGTACTTATACATCAATTCTTGCATGGTTGATATATCTGACCACTCGTTTCCAGCAGCTAAGTGCTTAGAAAGCCCCTCTGGGGTTTCGTAATGCTCGCTGAGTATATATATCATGTTTCCAGTCATTCCTTTAGACGGATCGCCGAACTGCGCCATTTCTGGCATTCTGATAACTGAGTATGAGTTCAGTCTTGTGCTAGTTTCACCGGTAACGGAATGAGTGTTTTCCATAAAAGCTCGGTGTGATGCGAGTAACTTTTCAACGCTCTCAACTTCTTCAGCTGGCACAACAAGCGCAAATCCGAACGCATTAGCTTCGCCGTGGCCACCTGCAAAAGCAGGTTGAAAGAAAGAAACGACACAAACTAATAATGAAACAAAAAATAATTTAAATGGCATTAAGCCCTCCATTCATTAATTTTGCATTTGCCTTAACAGGAGATTATTTGAAATTTTCTAAAACGTAAAAATTACCTTACGTCTTAAATTTTCAGAAGCTTTACGTAGAATTATTATCTATCGCAACATTTCTTGGGTCGTATTTAGAAAAGGTTGTCGTATTTAAATTAGAAATTTCAATGGTTTGCAATTTTGCTAAATACAACAGAGAAATTTGGAAATAAAAATAGTTAGCAAATATGGATAAAGAGTCAGAGCGCTGGAATTACAAACCCCCTGAAAAGGTTCAGTTAAACCCGACGTTTTCCAAATCGATCAGTATCCGGGCTATTTTTGAGTGGTACGCTTCATACTGGTTCCAACTATCAACGACAACATTGGCGCTCATTCTTGCTTTGCTTTCCTGGTTATTTTTTTTCCCTTCAATATCGTCTTTTCAAAAGTTGAACTGGGAGTCTTATGGTACACTTTACCTCCTTAATTTGATCCCGCATTGTTTTTTTGCTGGTGGTATCCACCATTGGCTTTACCGATATAAGGGACAGGCTAAAAAATTTAAATTCGATGGACGTGATCCAGCGAAGGATAACGGAACCTACACTTTTAGGGATCAAGTCAAAGATAATATGTTTTGGACTATCTGCAGTGGTATTACAATTTGGACACTATTTCAGGCAGTAGTTTTATGGGCGATGGCAAATGGTTTTGCGCCACTTTTAACTTTTTCTAAAAACCCAATTTTCTTTATTTTGGTTTTCCCAATAGTAATCGTTTGGGCTAGCTTTCATTTTTACTGGGTTCATCGTTTGTTACATTGGCCTCCGATGTATCGGGTTGCACATGCTCTCCATCATCGCAACATTAATGTGGGTCCTTGGTCAGGAATCTCGATGCATCCAATCGAACATTTCCTATTTTATACAAATTTTTTAATTCATTTTGTTTTGGCATCTAGCCCTGTACATTTGATGTTTCACGGATATATGCAGTCGATCCATCCAATATTCAGTCATTCTGGGTTTGAAAAGCTTTATGTGGCGGATAAGGAACGCGCTAAGATGGGAGATTTTTTTCATCAGCTTCACCACAGATATTTTGAATGTAATTATGGAACAGTAGAGATGCCCTGGGATAGATGGTTCGGATCATTTCATGACGGTACAGAGGCCGCTACTATTGAAACACGGGCACGAAAAAAACGGATGTATAAAAGTTAACGCGTGAAATTTTTTATTAATGGAAAATAAAAAAAAGAAGCTTTGCAAGTTAATTGAATGCTTTATGTTGGGAGTTGAAGTGGTCAATTCTCAAGCAAGTGATAAAAATGGAAACAAAAACAGGATTTTTACTGATTGCCGATATAAGTGGCTTTACTGACTTTATAAAAATTCATGATATGCGGTCCAAACCACTTATTGGAAAAAGTATTGCCGCATTTTGGCAAAGCCATGCTGAACAGTTGATTAAAGATTTGCTTGAAACAATTATAGCGGTCTTTGAGCCAGTCATGGTTCTCAATAAAATTGAAGGTGATGCCGCTTTTTTTTATTTGGAAGAAGACAAAGGTGAGTTGCAAGCAGAACAAATTGTCGATTGCATGCGGTCAGCCCAGGAAAAATTTAAGGAAAAATTATCATCGCTTGAATATGTACAAGCTTGCCCTTGTGATCCATGTCAGCAGTCAAAAGATCTTCGCCTTAAGATTGTGGTTCATAGGGGGGAATTTAAAATTTCTCTAATTCGGGAGTTTACTGAATTAGCTGGTCAGGATGTGATTTTTGTACATAGGCTTTTAAAAAATTCAATTCGCTCTGATGAATATTGGCTTTTTACCGAAAGTTTTAAAGACCTTCTAAAAAGTGACTTCGTCAATGATTTGAAATTACACAAAGAAAAAGTAGAAAGTTTTGGACTTCAGAAATTTAGTGTATTGGCCTTCAATTCAGAGACCACCAGTTATAGAGGATCTACCATACTGTCTAAGTTCTCAGATTCAGTAAAAATGCTCTGGTATTACAAGTGAACAGATTTCTTGTCAGGATCAGTCAGAAATTATAACCATTACCTCGTTTCTCCGCAGAAAACCTGGTGTGCTAGGATCATTGTAAAAAAGGTATTTTGATTTAGAGATTATCTTAAAGTCTCTATTCTTAACCCAGTCCAAAAGTACTTTTTCTTTTTCTTTTATCAGGGAGCCATCTTTATCTGTTTTTCCTGAAAATCTTATAACTGCTGCCATTGTTGGTTTTATTTCTTCAGAATATACTTGTTTATTACTGGGCTCTGGCAAGGTTTTTTTGCTATACTTCGACGGCATAGCAAATGACACGACCCATTCGTTCTCGGTGTCACTTATAGACTGCATCACTGGAGCAGTCATTGATATTTTTTCTCCTTCTCGCGCTTTGGCTCCGATATAATTAACCAGCGGTCTAAACCCGAGCCTTAGCGCTCTATATTGATCACCTGATACTTTTACTGATTGAAGCAACATACTTTCATAGTATCTAACTTCAATGGCTCCATCTTTTTCAGCTACTTTATAGGAGGGAGACTCAAGAAACTTTGGTACTAAATACCAGGCAGCCAAAATGCCAACCAGCGTTATAAAAGTAATGATAATTATGACTTTGAAAGTAAAAATAATTGCCTCATAATACTTTTAGATTTTTTACCGTAGCAAATTAGGTAGCCAGGTTGCGGTGATTGGTAATAAGATCATAATAATGCCGTAAAATATTCCCACCCCTACAAATAGTGGAACTTCCTTAAAAGCGCGAGATGGGTCTTCTTTGATAACTCCGGCAGCAGTATATATTCCCACGCAAACGGGTGGCGTTATCATACCAATTCCAGCGAACGCTACGAAAACTACATACAGATGAAGTAAGTTTTGATTAAGTGAAACTACGATTGCAGCAAAAATGGGCACCGTTAAGTAAAACACAGGTACAATCTCGATAAAGGTTCCCAAGATCAGGCAGATTAAAGCGAGAGCAAACCAAAAGAAATAAATCCCAGCTCCTAAACTAGTAAAATAGGTAATTATTTTTTGGGGTAACTGTGTGTAGGTTAAAACTACACTGAGAAACGTAGCTGTTGCTATTATAGCAAATATAACTGCAGTAATTGCAGCAGTTTCTTTAAGGCACTTCAGCAAACCTTCCCAAGTTAGTTCTCTGTAGACAATAAATCCCATAATTAAAGCCCATAGACCAGCTATTGCAGCTGACTCCGATGGTGTCAGCAAGCCTGCATAAATTCCGCCTAAAATAATTCCAGGCGTAATAAGAGCAGGAATAGCATTTTTGCCTGCAATGATACGTTCATAACCACTTGCCTTTTTGCTGCCTTTAATGTCACTGCACTTAAATAGCACTACTGCAATCATTAAGAACAATAAAATTATTCCTGGGATCATCCCTGCTGCAAATGTTTGAGAGACTGGTACATTAGTTAAGGCACTAAATAAAATTGCTGCATTCGAAGGTGGGATGAGTGCCTCTAACAAAGCAGCCGACGCTGCTAATGTGACAACGAAGGGTTTTGGATAACCCTCTTCAATCATTTTGGGCATCATAATTGTACCGACGGCGGTAATAGCTGCCAAAATTGATCCACAGAAAGCGGCAAAGAAGCCCATAGAAATTACCATGGCTATACCAAGGCCACCTGGCCAATGGCCAACTAATGTTGTTGCAAAGTGTACCAATCGTGTTGCAGCTCCACCGCGTAGCATTGCAGTGCCAGCGAAAATAAAAAGTGGAACTGCGATAAGAACATGTTTTGTTAATGCTCCAAAAGATACCTGAATTAAAACAGACCAAGGTAAATTAAGTCCGACCAAAGCAGCTACAGAGCTGCCAATTCCAAAAACCAAAAAAATTGGGACAGATAGACAAAGAAGAAAAAGAGATAATATGAATGCAAATAAGTACATCAAATTGGCTCTTTATGGATTTTTCTTGCGTCGAGAATAGATTGAATAGTCATTTCTATTGAAAATAGAGCAAGAATAACGAAACCTACTGGAAACGAAAGGTACATCCACCATATTGGAATATCTAATTCCAACTCCATCATCTGACCTAGTCGATAATATAGCATAGTGGCGTCAAATCCTGCTTTGAAGAAAACTAAAGATGCTAAAAAAGCAGTGATGTTCATTGAAATTTTAATGTATTTATTGGCGTTTGGTGATACTAAAGACGAAAGAAAATCAACTTGAATATGGTTTCCTTCTTTCAAGAGTGGCCCTAAAAGGGGAAAGACTAACCAGCACACTAAAATCGGGGGCAATTCAATCAACCAGTCGTAGCCCGTTCCAGATACATATCTGGTGATGGCGCTTAAACTCAGCGCCATCACCATTATTGCAACTATCGCCATTGCTAATGAGTATGATAGCTTTGACAGAAAATTATTAAACTTTGTCAAAACCCTCATAAATTAATCCCTAAGCTCTAATGATTTAGCTTTGACTATTTTGCGAACGCCTCAGCAGCTAGAAGAACTTCTTGATCAAACATATCTGCCATCGCAGGCATGACTTTATCAGTCATCATAGCATCAAATTTACTTTTTTCAGCGCCACTAAGCTCTGTAACTATTCCTCCGCGTTCAGCGAATTTTTTCAGAGTACTTTCTCCAGCGTCTAAAATAGTATTTGTTGCTAGAGCACCTACCTCTGCTCCAACCTCCATTACCAAATCTTGTAAATCTGCTGGTAGTGAGTCGAACCAATCTTGATTAGCCATAATGTAAGCATCAGCAAAATACTGATATGGTTTTTGTGCATATTTCAGATACTCCCACCAACTATAGGCTTCGATACTGCCAGGTGGAGAATTAATCGTATCGATCATTCCAGTTTGTAACGCTGTATAAACTTCTCCCGTCGGCAATGATACCGTATTGGCCTCGAGAGCATCCCACATGGGTCTCTCACTTTTTAGAAGTGCGCGAGCTTTAAGGCCCTTCATTACCTCTATACCTGTTAACTCTCTTTCACTCGAAAATGTCATCACAGGCCCAACTGGATTATACATAATCAATTTTGAGTTGCTTTTCTTTGTTAGGTCATTCCAAACGGCTTTTCCTGCTTCAGAATCTTTGAAGAAACTTCTCTGCTGTTCATAAGATGAGAAAAGTCCAGGGTACGATGCGACGTTAAAGTTTTTATTTATTGGAGGAAAGCTAACAACTCCCACAACCCCACCTAACTCAACTGCTCCTGAGGTAATTGCCCCCATAACCTCTCTAATACCAAATAGCTGCTTTGATGGATAAAATTCAATTGTTAACCGGCCATTTGAACGTTTGGTTACTTCGTCAGCAAATATTTGAGAGTGGATAGCACTCTGGTGTTTTGGGCTCCAATGCCCTGACATTCTGGCAACTAAATTTTCAGCATATGCCACTGAAGAAAACAGTGATAAAATAAGTGAAAAAGTTGCAGCTAAAGATAAACCAACACGGGCTTTCTTTGCTTTTTCAAGTATAGTAATTTGCACTTTTGATACTCCCTAATGTTTAATTTTTTTGTTCGTTTAATTTATTTTGACCCAATGATTCTATGTTAGCCGCGTTAAAAATTTTTAATACATTTTTTTTAAAATTCTTTATTCAAACGTAAGGTAAAATATCTGATTTACTCTAATACTTTAGCTGGGATTTAGATGGTAATTATTGCTTTTGGACTTTTGAGTTATTGTGTGAAAAGCAATCAAATTGCTGAGGTAAATCATATCCTCTCAAAGGATGGAGAAATATTCTATGGATGAACTGCCTTTTCTAGTTGTCTTAATAAGAAGATTGAGAGCAGTTTTAGTATGGATAGTGGCCGTAATTTTTGCAGTACTTTTATATTTTGACTTCACAGAAGATGAACATGTAGCCGCTGTATTAACTTCTGTTTTTATATTTTTGATATTTTGTATCATTGTGACGATAATATTTAAGAAATTTTTTTCAAATAATAGTAAAGATAAGGAATAAAAAATGGATAGAAAAATTACTCATGAAATTAAAATCCCAAGGTCAATCATAGTGGCATTATATGCGATACTTTTTATCTTAACGC
>CAYMIR010000003.1:0-51732 GCA_964390655.1 uncultured Marinovum sp. | reverse complement strand
ACTCTCTGCCTGCAGAATATCCCCACCAGTCAAAGCCTTCGTTTTTAACAGAAACTGACTTGACGCCTACTTCATGCGACTCGAGAACAAATGGTCCTGTACCAACGGAACCAGACGCCATCGTGGCTGGGTCAAAGCTGCTATGAACGACAGCAGCTGGATAATCAGCCATACCAGCAATGATTGTGATATCTGAGCTATTACAGTTCAATTCTATTGTGTGGCTATCAACAACTTTGATTGCGTTGGCGCCGGCTTTCCCTGTATCGGGATCGACTAGTGATGACATCCGTGCAGCCATTGAATTTCCCTCAACCGCTTTTTCGCACCACATCTCTATATTGCGCGCCACATCATCCGCAGTGAAGTCATCCCCATTATTCCATTTAACGCCTTTACGGACATTGAGAATATATTGCGTTGCATCACTGTTAGCGCTCCAGCTTTCCAATAAGTTCGGAGTTATACTACCGTCATTGTTGTACTCGACAAGATATTCTAGATATCCAGCTGTACTGTGAGCTATCTGAGTCCAGTCATAAGTTCGTGGATCTTTGAGAGCTCTGACCTCCATTTGCATTCGAAGTGTGCCACCGCTTTTCATATGGCCGCCTGCATATGCAGGTTGAGTTGCACCTATTAGCGCATATGCGCCAGTTGCAGTAACACCTAGAGTAGTAGCTCTCGCCATGAACTCACGACGGTTCATTTCTCCATTTTCGTATTCTGTTTTGAACATTTCCACCGCTGGGTGGATTTTATTGTCTTGCGTCATCTCATTCTCCCTGTGTGACACGCTTGTAATTTACTAAATGTGCTAGAAACACTAAATTCCCACCACATAAACATGAACCAACGGAACATATGACGGTGCTAAGGTCAACGGGGTCATCCGTCATTTAAGGATATTTTTGCGACATACATTCGTTTAAAACGACATTAAGAATAAAAAAACATTTAAAAACAATAATTTAATTATAAATTTTTATAAAAATCTTTTATTTTTTTATTTGATAGTATATTTTTCCCAGCTTTGCATTTTATTCCGAAACCAGGTCCGCTGTCTTTTAGCATACTGCCTCGTTGCAACAACTATTCGTTCTCGGAGTTGATCCATAGAAATCTCATTATTTAGGTAGGTAATTAACTCATAAGCTCCAATTGCTTTCGAGCTTGGCTTTAAAGGGTTCCAAGTTGCTATATTATCTTTGGCTTCTTGAATAAGACCTTTTTCTATCATTTGGTCAAAACGATTACTAATTCGGTTATTTATAATTGAAACTTCTCCATCCACCAAAATAGCTTTGCACATTCTTAGATCTAAAGTTGGTTTTGGAGTTTCTTGATGCCATGACGTCAGGCTGCGCCCGGTTGATCTCAGAACTTCCCATGCGCGCTGCACTCTCACTGGATTATTTTTGTCTATCTTTTGGAGTGTTTCTTCATCAATTTCTCCAGCTAAACTTTCGAAACCATTTTTCTTGATCCGGTTTTTTGCTTCCCGACGGATTGTTTCAGAGATTTCAGGAATATCTACAAGACCTTTTGTTAAAGCAGAAAAATAAAGGCCTGTTCCACCAACAATTATTGGTCTGGAATTACTCGAAAGTATGTCCTGTACTTCTTTGAGCCAGGTGCCAACGGAATAATCTGTAGTTCCATCTATATGACCATACAGTTTGTGATTAATCTTTGCCTCATCGATTCGAGAGGGTCGGGCCGTTAATATTCTCCAGTTCTTATAGACCTGAATGGCGTCAGCATTAATAATTATTCCACCCTGTTTCTCAGCAATATCGATAGCAATTTGTGATTTTCCCGATGCAGTTTGACCAGCAATTAAAATAGGGATGTTTTTGTCAATTTTATCAAAGTTTTTAAATAGTGGCATTTGTAGTATTTGGTTTGCTTGTTTGAAATTTATCAAACGGGTTTAATCTTAATTAAATAAATCATTGTTTATTTGATCAAAGTACTCCATTTAAGGTTTAAACGTGAATACACGACAGGATTTACCATATGTTAGATAACGAGCCGTCGCAAACCTCTTTCAATAGGATAATGCTAAAAATATCTGGAGAAGCCCTTATGGGTGATCAGGGTTATGGGATAAGCCCTCCAACAATTGAAAGAATAGCAGCAGAAGTTAAATCGGTCCATGATATGGGCGTGCAAATTTGCATGGTAATAGGCGGTGGAAATATTTTTCGAGGTTTACAAGGGTCAGCCCAAGGTATGGAAAGAACGACGGCCGATTACATGGGCATGTTGGCCACGGTTATGAATGCATTGGCAATGCAAAGTGCACTTGAAGGGCAGGGAGTATACACAAGGGTTATTTCGGCGATACCTATGGATCAAATTTGTGAGCCATATATCCGGAGACGGGCAGTGAGGCATTTGGAGAAAAATCGCGTGTGTATCTTTACGGCCGGCACAGGAAACCCTTACTTCACAACAGATACAGCTGCAGCATTGCGCGCTAGTGAAATGGCCTGTGATGCGGTTTTCATGGGTAAACAGGTAGACGGAATTTACGATAGCGATCCTAAAACTAATTCTAACGCAAAGCGATACGAAAATATTAGTTATAATAAAGCTCTTCAAAGCAACCTTAAAGTGATGGATGCAAGTGCTATTGCTCTTATGCGGGATAATAAAATGCCACTGATAGTTTTCTCACTTAATGATGCGGGCGGCTTTAAGTGTATCCTAAATGGCGAAGGAACATATACAAAAGTCACAGAGTAGTTTATAGACTACGGGAAGAATTTTGAGCAGGGAAAAATAAAGCAAATGGCAGAAGAATTTATTATTGATACTGACGATTTGCAACGCCGTATGGAAGGTGCGCTTTCAGCGATGAAGGGAGAATTTGCATCTTTGAGAACTGGTCGTGCTTCTTCCAGTATGCTTGATCCTATAACTCTGGAAGTTTATGGTCAAAGAACACCGATTAACCAATTGGGAACTATAAATGTTCCTGAGCCGCGAATGGTAACAGTTAATGTTTGGGATAAGACAAATGTACCGTTAGTTGAAAAAGCTATAAGAGAGAGTGGTTTAGGTATTAATCCACAAATAAACGGTACTATTATTATGCTTCCTATTCCCGAATTGAATGAAGAAAGAAGACGTGAGCTTTCTCGAGTGGCGGGTCAGTATGCAGAAAGTGCTAGAGTGGCGGTTCGAAATATCAGACGAGATGGAATGGATCAAATAAAGAAAGCAAAATCTGATGGGATGTCTGAAGATGATCAGAAGTTTTGGGAAGAAGCCGTCCAAGATCTGACTGATTCAATTATAAAGATGCTTGATGAAACCCTTGAGAGCAAGCAAGCAGAGATAATGCAGGTTTAATTATAATGTTAGTTCCAAACACTAACGATAATAATCTAGAGCATGTTGCGATCATTATGGATGGTAATGGTCGCTGGGCCCAAAATAAAGGAAAGCCGAGACTATTTGGTCATCAAGCTGGAGCTAGGCGTGTAAGGGAAATCGTAGAAAGTTGCCCTGATTTGGGTATAAAGTACCTAACCATTTTTGCTTTTTCTACTGAAAACTGGAAAAGAACTCAGATCGAAGTTTCCGGATTAATGAAATTATTTAAACGGTATATTTATAAAGAAACAAAGCCCCTTATTGATGCGGGCGTTCGTGTTAGGTTCATAGGTGATCGGGTAAGGTTAGAAGCATCTCTAGTGAAGCTAATGGATCAGTTGGAAAATCTGACTAAGGAAAACACTGAGGTCAATTTAACAATAGCTATAAATTATGGGGGCCGCGACGAAGTTGCTCGTGCCGCGAAGCGTATGGCTAGAGATGTTCAAAGTGGTAATTTGAGTGCAGAAAACATTAATGAAGAAACTTTACCCAAATATTTGGATACGCACGTTTTGCCAGATCCAGGATTAGTAATTAGAACTTCAGGCGAAGCTCGTATTTCTAACTTTTTGCTTTGGCAATCAGCCTATTCAGAATATGAGTTTATTGATACCCTATGGCCTGATTTCACTGCAGACATTTTTTCTAGCATCATAAATGAGTTTGAGACTCGTGAACGACGCTTTGGTGGCATAATAAGATGAAATCAATGAGTATCTGGGAGGATTTGCCTTTAAGGGTCGTTTCGGCGAGTTTGCTATTATTGTCAAGTGGGCTCTGCATTTATTTTGGAAATCCCGTTTTCACATTTTTTGTAATTACGATAGTTGGGGTTGTGCACTGGGAGTTGGGGAAAATGCTCACTCCAACATCCAATCAAGCTCAATGGTTTAGTGCGATTTGTTCTGCGATTTCTTTATTTGTTATTATTTTAGTTAATAATATTTTTTTTGTTTCTGGTGTATTATTCATAAATTTCCTGTTCCAAAGAAAATTTTTTCATCACAGTAAAAATTTTGGTGCCGTTTACTCTTTTGCAGTTATTATTTGTGGAGTAATTTTTCATAGTGTTCGCTTGGATTTTGGGCTTCATCACATTGTCTGGTTAATTGGTATCGTAGTTTTGACTGATACGGCTGGGTATTTGACCGGTCGTATGTTTGGTGGTCCCAAAGTTTTTTCCAGGATTAGCCCCAACAAAACTTGGTCAGGAGTATTTGGTGGATGGTTAGCCGCAGGTATATTTTCGCTATTATTTGTTAAGAATGTTGCTCCCCCAGATCTTTTTGTTACTTTTGTAGCAGTTAGTATTTTGCTGTCTCTCGCTGCCCAGGTTAGTGATATGATTCAAAGTTATTTGAAGCGCATACGTCAGGTCAAAGATAGTTCGAATTTAATCCCAGGACATGGTGGTTTTATGGATAGGTTTGATGGTTTCATAGGTGCAACAGTGGTCACAGGGTTTTTCTTTGAGTGGATCATTTAATGAAACAAATTAGTGTTTTGGGAGCGACAGGTTCGATTGGTCAAAATACGTTAGATTTAATTAAAAGTACAAAGGACGAATTTGAGGTTGTAGCACTTACTGGATCTCAAAATATTAAATTGCTTGCACAAAGTGCTATTGATTCTAATGCAAAAATTGTTGCGACTTCAGATGATAGTAAATTCAATGAACTTAAAGAAATACTATCTGGACGAAATATTAAAGTGCTTGGTGGAAAAAACGGAATTTTGGAAGCTTCTAGCGCAAAAGTTGATTGGGTAATGTCTGCAATAGTAGGATCAGCAGGTTTGTTGCCGGGGTTAACGGCTATGCAAGCTGGTGCCAACGTTGCGTTGGCCAATAAAGAAAGCATGGTGGCCGCAGGACCAATTATGAAAAAAGTTTCTCAAGAAAGAGGTGTTAAGTTATTACCGGTTGATAGTGAACACTCAGCTGTTTCGCAGGTGATAAGAGGTGAAGATAGAGAAACTCTTGAGAAAATAATAATTACTGCATCTGGTGGTGCGTTTAGAAATAGATCTATTGAGGAGTTGAAAAAGGTAACTCCCTACGAGGCCTCAAAACATCCTAATTGGGATATGGGCCAAAGAATTACGATTGACAGTGCCTCTTTGTTTAATAAAGCATTAGAAATAATTGAAGCAAAAGAGTTTTTCAATCTAAATCATTCTGAAATAAGTGTACTTATTCATCCTCAGTCAATAGTTCACGCTATAGCGTGCTTCCACGATCAAGGAATGAAGGCTCATTTGGGACCTGCTGATATGAAGCACGCTATAGCTTATGCCTTGCACGAAGAAAAAAGATTTCGTCTGCCTCTTAAGGAAATTAATTTATCAGAAATAGGAACGCTTAATTTTTACAAACCTGATGTTACTAAATATCCTGCATTAGAACTTGGATTTAATGTCGTTCGTCACGGAGGTTTAGCTGGTGCAGCTTTTAACGCTGCGAAAGAAGAGGCTTTAGATAATTTTCTGAACTTTAAACTTAGTTTTCTTGGGATGTCAGACGTTGTGAGTGCGACAATGGATGAATTAACGGCTTCTAATAAGCTAGATCAAGTAGTTGAATTAGAAGCGGTGATGGAAATAGACTTACTAGCACGATTGTTGGCAAAACAATACGTCGAAAAATATTAAGGTTTAGCTTTGGATTTATTAATAATTTTTGATTATTTTGGAAGCTTTTTAACTACGGCGTTTGCTTTTGTTTTATGCCTTTCAATTATAGTATTTATTCATGAATTTGGTCACTATTTTATTGGTACAATTTGTGGTATCCAAGCTGAGGTCTTTTCTTTGGGGTTTGGACCTGTTTTATTCTCTAAACGCGATAAAAAAGGGACAAAATGGCAAATAGCTGCCTTACCACTCGGTGGGTTTGTAAAGTTTTTAGGTGATCAAAATTCAGCCAGTGGTTCTATTATTAATGACTCAGAAATTAAACCTTTGACATATCAAAGGCGTACAATGCATGGTGCTCCTTTATGGGCCCGGTTTTTAACAGTTGCCGCAGGACCAATTTTCAATTTTCTGTTTTCGATGATTATCTTTTTCATCATTTTTATGAACCAAGGTTCTACTAAAATACCATTAACAGTTGATAAGCTTTTTGATATGCCTTTCGATCAAAAATTTATGGAGGGCGATGTAATTAAGTCAATCAATGGTATTGCTTTAGGTTCAGATCTGAGTGAGTTTACAAAGAACCATGAAGAAAGATTTCCAAGCGAATTTGCCAACTATGTCGTTGAAAGAAAAGGCAATCTCATAAGACTAGAAAATGTAAATCAAAATCCACCATTTATTTCGCAGGTTCTACCTAAGTCGGCTGCAATTTCATCGGGACTGGCAAAAGGTGATCTAATTTTATCAATTAATTCCGTCAAGATAACTAATTTTGATCAGATAAAGAGTTTCGTAGAAAACTCTAATGGGAAAAGTTTAATAATCGAATACTGGAGAAAAGGGTTTACTTACTCGACAGATCTTAATCCTACAATTGTTGACGTTCCAAAAACAGATGGAAGTTTTGCGAGTACCTATCGGATAGGAATAGTGAGTAGTTACTTTCCTTTCGAGCCGGCTACGGAAGGTCAATCTCCTGTGCGAGCAGCGATGAATTCTGCAGAAAGTACGTATCTTATTTTAAAAGGTTCAATCAAAGGACTTTATCATATTGTCTTCGGTAATATTAGCAGTTGCAATTTATCAGGTCCTATAAGTATTGCCGAAACCTCTGGGCAAATGGTTAAGCAAGGAAGTTTAAATTATTTTTGGTTTATAGCCGTTTTATCGGTTGCAATAGGAATGATAAACTTATTTCCAATACCGGTTCTGGACGGTGGACATTTAATGTTTTTTGCTTTTGAGGCAGTATTGGGGAAAAAGCCTAATCCTGCAGTGATAAATGGTTTTATGACATTAGGTTTTTTTATAATAATAAGCCTTATGGTTTTTTCTATTTTTAATGATGTTTTGTGTCCGTAAAATTTTAAGCAACAGACTTTTGACAATAGAATTATAAAACTATAGTTCTAGATCACAGATATTGTGTGGGCCTTTTATATGATAAAATTATTTAATTTTTCTTTATTGAGCTTGGCTTGCTTTTTAGTTTTCGTCGAACCTAATAAAATTAATGCAGAGACATTTCGCATTAACTCAACCACTGTGGATGGAAACTATAGAATCTCTGACGATGCAATTGTTAATTATTCTAGGATTAATCTTAGTAGTGTATTATCTTTAGAAGAGTTAAACGAAGCTTACACGAATATATTAGAAACTGGATTATTTAAAAAAATAGAATTTAGCAGAGAAGGTTCAGCTCTAACAATTTTTGTTGAAGAATATCCCACAATAAATGAAATCTCTTTCGAAGGAAATCGTAGATTTACAGATGATAGATTGACTTCTTTTCTTAGCTTAAAACCCAGATATGTTGTAACACCAAAATCCCTTGAAAAAGATTTAGAATCAATTGCTGCGCTGTATAAAAATAGTGGAAGACTTTCAGCTCGCATCCAACCTAAGCTGATAAACCTTTCTGATAATCGAGTGAATTTGATTTTTGAAATATATGAAGGCGAAATTGCGGAAATTGAGAGAATAAATTTCGTTGGGAATAGAGCTTTTAGCGATAGGCGTTTGCGTAGAGTTCTGCGTAGTAAGCAGGCAGGGCTTCTCAGGAGAATCATAACGCGTGATACGCTGGTTACCGAAAGAATTCCTATGGATAAAAGGTTATTATCCGAATTTTACCTAGAAAGAGGTTTTGCCGATTTCAAAATTTATGATGTAAATGCTGAGTTATCTGAAGAAAAAGACGGTTTTTTTATTTCTTATAACATTAAAGAAGGCCCCAAGTTTTCTTTTGGAAAAATTGAAATAAGTTCGGACTTGAGAGAAATCGACGTCGATAAATTTCGTAAATTTATGAAAATAAATCCAGGTGAAGTATATTCACCAAAATCTATACAGGAGGTGGTTTCGCGTTTAGAGGGTGCACTTCAAAGTAGGGGTTATAACTTTGTAAGGGTAAATCCAAAAATTAACCGTAATATAGAAGATTTAACTACCGACATTACTTTTGTATTAGAAAAAGGCGATCGCGTTTTTGTTGAAAGAATTGATATTACCGGAAATACAGCAACCTTGGATAGAGTTATAAGGCGTCAGTTTTTCATCGTAGAAGGAGATCCCTTTAATCCAAATGAAATAAGAGCAGCTAAAGAACGTATTCTAGCTCTTGGGTTATTTTCCGAGACTTCCGTAGACTTATATCCGGGTAGCACGAGCTCTCAGATTGTAGTGAAGGTTAAAGTAGAAGAAAAACCAACCGGTACTCTATCGTTTGGTGCGGGCTATTCTAGCGCCTCTGGACTGGGGGGTATTGTAGAATATTCGGAAAAAAACTTTCTGGGGCGAGGTCAGGGACTATCATTTTCGATAAGGACTGGAGCAGATGATCGATTATACGAATTGTCTTTTTTTGAACCAATGTTCCTTAGGAATGATCTGGGGCTAGGCATGAATTTGTCTTTAAAAGATACAACTAAGCAAAATGCCGCTTACGATACAAGAAATGTAATGTTCCAGCCGTTTATTATTTATCCCTTGGGCCAAAAGGCTAAATTGAAAGTCGATTATTCTGTCATTCAAACTGATTTGAGTAACCCTGGACTAGTGGGTACAATAGTAACTGATGAAGTTAACGAAGGTAAAATAACCTCCTCTAGCATTGGGTACGAACTTACCAACGACTCAAGGCTTTACAAATCGGGTCAAAAAAATGGTTTTTTGTTAAAAGTAGGACAGCAGTTCTCTGGTTTGGGCGGAGATAACACGGGCTTAAAGACTTTAATTATGGCTGCAGCCCAAAAAGAAGCCTTTAAAGAAGAAGTTAAATTTAGCGCTGTGGTTGAAGCAGGTGTATTAACCTATACTAGTGGGAACAGTAGAGTTACCGACCGGTTTTTTCTTAGTTCTAACAAAATGAGAGGGTTTGAACCCGGTGGCTTAGGGCCTAGAGAATGTTCAAATAAGCAATGTAGTACGGGTACGAATGATGCCCTTGGAGGAGAGAATTTTACAGTCCTAAGATTAGAGGCTGAATTCCCTTTTGGTTTGCCTGAGGAGTACGGATTAAGTGGGGGTATTTTTTATGATATCGGTAATGTTTGGTCTCTCACAAAAGTAAATGATAATGTACTTTATGAAGCGGGAAGTTGGCGCCACTCGATAGGGGCTTCAATTTTTTGGAAAACTCCTATTGGACCTTTACGGTTTAATTTCACGGAAGCTTTAGAGAAAGAGTTGTACGATAAAGACGAGTCTTTTGATTTAACAATTTCAACTCGGTTCTAATGAAGTTTTTTAAATTAATACTGACATTTATATTATTTAGCTTTTCAGGCCCTGTTTTTGGATCGGAGAAAGCGTCGTTTTATACTGTTGATATGAACAAGTTATTAAAGCAGACTATTGCAGGAAAAAAATTAATTTCAGACAACAACTCTTTGAAAAAATCTCTTCAAAATGAAAATGACACTTTAGAAGCAGAGCTATTACTAGAGGAAAAAGATCTAAGTGAGTTGCGTAGCTCAGTTTCTGCTGATGAATTTCGACCAAAAGCTTTAGCATTTGATCAAAAAGTAACAATTATCCGTTTGGAACAAGCCCAAAAAGAAGAAAAGTTGTTAAGACAAATAAGAAAAAAAGAGTCTGATTTTTATAAAAATATATACCCTCTTTTATATAAATTACTATCTGAACATGGTGGTTTAATTTTGCTTGATCAGAGGAATGTGGTTTTGTGGGATAGCTCTGTTGATATTACTGATGAAGCTATAGATATGATAAATCAAATTTATGGAGATTAGAAATAAATCAGTGAACTCCAATATAAAAATGTTCATTTTTCTTTTATTGAGGCTACATTGAGTGCTAATGATATTACCGATGAGTAGTTTGTAGTCTAAGAGGGCTCTGTGAAAAGTAATAAAAAATCAGCAGATATTCAATTAATTCAAAGGATAATTCCACATCGTTATCCTTTTCTATTAGTGGATAAGGTAACTGAGATTGATAATCTTAAATCAGCTACTGGTATTAAAAATGTGACTTTCAACGAACCACATTTCCAAGGGCATTTTCCTGAAGTTCCTATAATGCCTGGCGTCACAATAATAGAAGCTTTGGCACAGACTGCCGCTGTTATGGTTGGCGTTAGTTTGGACTTAGCAGATAAAAATTTACTTATTTACTTTATGGGTATAGATAATTGCAAATTTAGGCGTAAAGTTGGACCTGGAGATACGCTAGAATTAAAAATTAAAGTTTTAAGAGGAAATGTTGGTAGTAAAGTTTGGAAATTCGCAGGTGCTGCTAGCGTGGATGGCGAAGTTGCTGCAGAAGTGGAATTTACTGCTATGATGGAATTACCCTCTGAAGTCTGATTGATGCAAAATAACTTAATTCACCCCTCAGCGGTAATAGAGCCTGGCGCAAGAATAACTGATGATGTCACTGTTGGACCCTTTAGCTATATAGGCTCCGAAGTTACCCTACACTCTAGGGTGCACATAAAAAGTAATGTTGTTGTTACGGGAAAGACCGAAATAGAAGAGGAAACTATTGTATATCCTTTTGCTGTGATCGGCGAAATCCCCCAAGACTTAAAATTCAATGGGGAAAAAACAAGCTTGAGAATTGGGAAAAGAAACCAAATTAGAGAGCATGTGACGATAAATACGGGAACTGCTGGGGGCGGTGGCTTAACTTTGATAGGTGACGACTGTCTTTTTATGGCAGGCAGTCACGTCGCCCATGATGCGAGTATTGGTAATAAAGTAATTATAGCTAATTCTGGCGCCATTGCTGGACATTGTATTATTGAAGATGACGTTATTATTGGTGGGCTATCTGGAATACACCAGTTTGTGAGAGTTGGACGTGGTGCCATTATTGGAGCGGTAACAATGGTTACAAATGATGTTATTCCTTTTGGTCTGGTTCAAGGGCCAAGAGGTGCTTTGGACGGGCTTAATTTAGTAGGATTGAAGAGAAGAGGTGTAGACAGGAGCGATATAACCGCACTTCGTGCGGCTTTTCAAACATTGGCCCAGGGCGAAGGTACATTTCAAGATAGAGCCAAAAAGTTAAAAGAGGAAACAACTAGCGAATATGTGGATATAATAACGGATTTTATTTTAAGCGTTAGTGATCGATCATTTTTAACACCAGGTGATTTTTAAAATGAATGACGGATCAGACCTGGCTATAATAGGCGGTTCTGGTAAACTTCCTATGATCATAAAAAGCTCGTATGAAAAAGCAATTTATATAACATTTGATAATTCAAAAAAAGCTTTAGAAAATTGGGTTATAAACTGTGAGTTTGAAAAACTTGGTGTTCTTTTCGATACTTTAAAAAGCAATAGGATAAGTCGAGTGGTTATGGCTGGTGCTATTAGTCGTCCTCACTTCGATAAAAATAAGTTGGATAAATACACTCAATCTATTATGCCACGCTTAAGTGAAAAATTAGTAAAAGGCGATAACGAACTTCTTTCCTTTATCGCTGATGAATTTGAAAAAAAAGGTTATCAAATCCAAGGGGCATCAGATATTCTGCCTGATTTGACACTTGAAAGAGGCTTTCTTTGTGGCTCCTCATATGAATCCCTTTCAAGGGATATTAAGAAAGCTGATAACATATTAAAACTCTTATCACCTCAAGATATTGGCCAGGGAGTTGTTATAGAAAATGGACTGGTGCTTGGTATAGAAACGCTGCAAGGGACAAATGAGCTTTTAAAATTTGTTGCTGGAACTTCATCTAATTTAAGACTTATGAATTTTGGTGGTATTTTTGTTAAGCGGCCTAAAGAAAACCAAGATCTACGTTTTGATATGCCCGTGATAGGTCCTAAAACAATTGATTTAGCATGCAAAGCAGGCCTGCGGGGCATTGTCGTTTCGCCGCGCTCTGTAATTATTGTGGATCGCAATGACTGTATAGAAATAGCTGAGACAAATAATTTTTTTATTTTAGCTGAGGAAGCCAACATTTGAAGATATTTATAATAGCCGGCGAAGACTCTGGTGATAAACTTGGTGCAGCAATAATTGACGGTTTAAGAAATGCTCTTGAAAAATCTCCCACTTTTGTTGGGATAGGCGGTATTGGTATGCAAAGTCGCGGAATGAATTCGATTTTTCCTTTGAGTGAATTATCCGTTATGGGATTTCTGGAAATTGCTTCGCAGTACAAAAACTTAAAAAAAAGATTGAAGCAAACTGTATCTTGCATACTAGATGAACAACCTGATATTTTATTAACCATCGACGCTCCTGAATTTTGTTTTCGGGTTGCAAAAAGAGTTAAATATTTAAATAAAAACATTCCGATTGCTCATTATGTCGCTCCTTCCGTTTGGGCTTGGCGACCAAAGCGTGCAAAAAAAATTTCATATTTTATTGATCATGTTTTAGCTCTTTTTCCCTTTGAACCTAAGTATTTCCATGATGTTGGGCTCAGTTGTGATTTTGTTGGACATCCAATTGTTTCTGAAAGCAAAGCAAGTGATAAAAATGTGGCTGAATTAAGAAAAGAGTTTTCATTAAAAGATGATCCTATTGTGTTGTGTCTTCCTGGATCAAGAAAATCAGAAGTTGATCAGTTAATGCCAGTCTTTGGGCAAGCGCTAAAAAAGTTTTCTTATATTTTGCCGGAAGCTAAATTTATTTTGCTATCTACTCCGGATGTTTATGAGTATTCAAAAAATTATTTAAGGCATATGCCTGAGGGTATTATTTTCTTAACTCCTGAAGAGGTTGGGATTGAAAAATATATAGATTTCAAAAAAGCTAGTTTCCAAGTTTCTGACTTAGCTTTAGCTGCATCTGGAACGGTTTCTCTTGAACTTGCTGCAAACCAAACCCCAATGGTTATCGGTTATGATTTAAATTCTTTGTCAAGGCTGATCATTAGTTCGTTGCTTCGCACAGATACAGTTACCTTGGTAAATTTAATCACCGGAAACAGAAATATTCCAGAGTGTATTGGTTCAAATTTAAACGTAGAAAATCTATTTTTAGAAATGGTAAGGGTCTATTCTAACAAACAAAATCAACTTAATGACTTTAAATTGACTATGAATTTATTAGGAGACAACGAAGTTTATCCAAATGTAAGGGCGGCTAATTCGTTAATAAATTTTTATAATGATTTCAGAAGGGCTTAATTACTTCATAAGCAGCCGTAAAACCCTCTAAAGATAAATTTAAGTTTATAGCTGCGTTTGGGTCTGATATGTGAGTTATCGATAACTTAGAAGCCGATCCCTTTTTCATAGCCTCAACATCTTCTTCCTTTAGTCCCATGCGAATTAAACACCCATTATTATTACAAAAAGAATATGGAAATTCTTTTACATTATCCTCTGAAAAAGCGACCCTAAATTTTTTTGTTAAAAGAGTTTCTAGAGGAACCATAACATTTGCAGCAGCAACTGCTATTTCGCCGGGATTTAGTTTGAAAATTGATATATCCGCTATGGGGGTATTTTCATTTAGATAGATAAGCTGTTGCATCTCGCATTTGTCAATATCCCCAGGATTACCGGTGATGCATCGTACATTCCAATCACCCTTGTTACCAGCAAGATATATTTCACCAGGTTTTCTTATAGTTTCGAGTGGTTTGCCGAGAGATAATCCTGAAGCTTCTTGTGAAACTGCGGGAAGGTTATTGGTAATTAAAAACAAACTACAAATAAGAAAAAATTTAATTCTTTTGGCTAAGAACAATGACAAAATTATATCCTTTTCTGTTTTTTATTCAAACAGCTAAACTAATAAAAGTTATATACTTTATTTGGTATAACTTCAATTACGGGGTTTTTTTTCAAATCGTGGAAGCATGGCAGAAAAGTCTTTTCCAGATCCGTCTTCTTCTTCAACAAAGGTTTTATAAAGTTTCATAGCTAAATATCCCATAGGAGTGTCAGCATTTACATCTTCTGCAGCAATTTGTGAGAGGGTTAAATCTTTTAACATTAAATCTGAAGAAAAACCGGGAATATAATTATTATCTGATGGAGTGTTTGGGCCAATACCAGGGGCAGGGCAGTACGCATTCATCGACCAACTAAATCCTGAAGAGGTTGAAACGACATCAAACATTGCTTTTCTATCTAGGGATAGTTTATCTGCTAAGGCAAATGCTTCACATGTCGCTATCATTGTCGCACCCAAAATCATATTATTACAAATTTTTGCAGACTGCCCATTTCCAGATGCTCCACAATGAACAGCTTTTTGACCCATGATATCGAATAATTCTTTAGCTCTAATGAAACCTTCATCTGGACCTCCCACCATGAAAGTGAGGGTACCTTCTTTAGCTCCTCCTATTCCACCTGAAACAGGTGCATCAAGTGGGATAACCTTATGGTTTTTGGCAATCTCAGCAACGCTTTTGGCTGATGCGACATCGACAGTGGAGCAATCTAAAAAAATTGATCCTTCTTTCACGTATTGAATGGTTTCATCTACTACAGACTTTAGTATTTTTCCATTTGGTAACATAGTTATGACGACTTCGACATTCTCAGCGCAATCTCTTGGCGTATGTACTATCTCAACCAATTCTACCGTTAGATTTTGTGTGTCAAAACCTAAAACAGTGTGTCCAGCTTTCGCCAAGTTATGAGCCATAGGTGCGCCCATATTTCCAAGGCCAATAAATCCAATTCGCATTTATAAAATTCTCCTGATTTCACTAAAATCTTATACTGGTTTGAAAAATTCATCTATAATTTCTTTAGGAACTCCATCTATTTTGAATTTCCATTTTGGCTTACGATCCTTGTCGATAATAACTGCGCGGATACCTTCTTGGAAACTTCCGTACTCTTGGGCGCGCGACGTAAATCTATACTCTAAATCTAATGCATCTTCTATTTTCGATGTGGGCGTAAGACGCGATAACATTTCTAAGGTATAAGTCATTGCTATAGGGCAATTTTTTTTGATTTTTTGTGAAGCTAAATGTGCGAGTGGATTTTCTGATTTAAAAAGAAATTTTACAATTTTAGAAAGTTTCTTAGATTTAAATGCAGCCTCAAAAAATTTCGCGCTTTTAGATAGTTGGCTTTCTCCGGGATCTTTTAAGTACTTATGTATGATAGAAGAATCTCCAGATTTTTCTAAATTTTCTATAACATAAGACCACTCATTTTTTGGTATATAGCAATCAGCAAACCCAGCATAAATCGCATCCGCAGCGTCCATCTGCATTCCGGTTATTCCGAGGTAATAGCCCAAATTACTTGGGGCCCGAGCGAGCAAAAGAGACCCACCCACATCTGGTACAAGCCCAATACTACATTCGGGCATCGCAATTTTGCTGGTCTCACACACTATCCGGTGTGAACCATGGCAAGAGATTCCAACTCCTCCACCCATAGTAAAGCCCTGCATAAATGCGATATAGGGTTTGGGGTATTTTGCTATTAAAGCATTCAAGCGATACTCATCATCCCAAAATTTCTTGCCATAGCTATAATTTTTTTTGCGACCTTCTTCGTATAAATCTGAAATATCGCCACCTGAACAAAATGCTTTGTCACCTAGAGCATCAATGACTATGAGTTCAACTTTTGAATCCTCTTTCCACTCAATTAAAGTTTTTTCAATTGCCATACACATTTCGTATGTCATTGCATTCAGAGCTTTAGGCCGCTGTAAAGTTATTCGTCCGGCTTTTCCTACAACTCTTAAATTTATATCTGAAATCATTCAGCCAGCATTTGACGAGATACAATTAGTCTCATTATCTCGTTTGTTCCTTCAAGTATTTGATGAACCCGTAGATCACGAACAATTTTTTCTATACCATAGTCAGTTAAATATCCATAACCTCCATGGAGTTGGAGTGCTTCATTAGCAACTTCAAATGAAATATCCGTGACATAAAGTTTGGCCATTGCACAAAATTTAGATGCATCTTTTGCTTCTGTATCGAGTTTCCATGCAGCTTGGCGCAAAAATGTTCTTGCAGTCTGAAGTTTAACCTCCATATCCGCTAGTTTAAACTGAAGGGCTTGGAATTGATTAAGGGTCTTACCAAATGCTTTCCGGTCGTTCATATACGTCAAAGATGAATTTAGGGCAAACTGGGCGCCTCCAAGCGCACTTGCTGCTATATTAAGTCTTCCGCCGTCTAGCCCAGCCATTGCATAAGAAAACCCTTTTCCTTCTTCACCTATTAAATTTTTTCCAGGCACACGACAGTCATCAAATTGAACCTGGGCTGTTGGTTGTGCTCTCCAGCCCATTTTTTCCTCTAAAGCTCCAAAGCTTAATCCTTCGCTTGGATCCTCAATTATGATTGCTGAGATGCCACTTGGGCCTTCGCCACCGGTTCTTGTCATTGTTAAATAAGCATCTGAATAGGCACCACCTGAAATAAAAGATTTTGTCCCATTCAAAATATAGCCTTCGTTTGTCCGAATACTTTTTGTTTTTAAAGCTGAGGAATCTGATCCAGACCCAGGTTCAGTCAAACAATAACTATAAATCTTTTTCATACTGCAAAGATCTGGTAAAAAAAGATCCTTATTTTCAGTAGAGCCAAATTTATCAATCATACCTCCCACCATGTTATGAATTGATAAAAAGGATCCCACAGAAGGACATGCCATTGCTAATGCTTCAAAGATTAAAGTTGCATCTAATCTACTTAAGCCTGATCCTCCATACTCCTCAGAGACATAGATCCCGCCAAAGCCCAGTTTAGAGGTTTTTGCCCACAATTCTTTTGGGATAGTTCCTTGTTTCTCCCAGTCGATAGAAAATGGTGCGATATTTTCTTGGCCAAAAGAATAGGCCAAGTCAAATATAGCTTCCTGTTCTTCTGAAAGTGCAAATTCCATTTCTTACGTAAAACCCATATAAAATAAACATTAATCCATCGGTTTGAAGTTAAATTCGCCACCTTCTTTAATACCTGACGGCCATCTAGAAGTTATGGTTTTTGTTCGCGTATAGAAACGGAATGCATCTGGACCATGCTGATTTAGATCGCCGAACACAGATTTTTTCCAACCGCCAAACGTATGATAGGCGAGAGGAACTGGTATTGGAACGTTAATTCCTACCATGCCAATATTAATTCTTGCAGCAAAATCTCTAGCAGTATCACCATCTCTGGTGAAAATAGCGGTACCGTTACCATATTCATGATCCATTGCTAGCTGGATTGCCTCTTCATAACTACCGGCTCTGACCGTTGACAAAACTGGGCCAAAAATCTCTTTTTTGTAAATATCCATATCAGGCGTTACATTGTCGAATAAATGTGGACCAACAAAAAATCCATCTTCATAACCCTGAAGAGAAAAACCACGTCCATCAACGACTAATTTTGCGCCTTGATTAACTCCGCTTTCCACAAGTCCTAAAATATTATTCTTAGCGGCAGAAGTTACAACTGGTCCGTAATCGATATCGTCACCTGCTGTGTATGGTCCAACCTGGAGACGCTCAATTCGTGGAACTAATTTTTCAATTAAACGATCTGCTGTTTCATCTCCTACAGGCACGGCAACAGAAATAGCCATGCATCGCTCTCCTGCAGCACCATATCCGGCCCCAACTAGAGCATCAGCTGCTAAATCCATATCAGCGTCTGGCATCACAATCATATGGTTCTTCGCACCGCCAAAACATTGAACACGTTTACCATTCGAGCACCCTTTTCCATAAATATATTCAGCAATGGGTGTAGAACCGACAAAACCAATTGATTGAACGATAGGATTTTCTAACATTGCGTCAACGGCAACTTTATCTCCATTAACAACCTGCAAGACACCCTTTGGTAATCCTGCTTCCTCCATGAGTTCGGTAAGCATCATCGGAACCGAAGGATCTCTTTCAGATGGTTTTAAAATAAAAGCGTTTCCACAAGCAATCGCAGGAGCAAACATCCACATTGGAATCATCGCGGGAAAATTGAATGGGGTTATTCCTCCACAAACACCAAGGGCCTGCCTCATGGAGTACATGTCTATGCCGGGACCAGCACTGTCGGTAAATTCACCTTTGAGCATTTGAGGAGCGCCAATACAATACTCGACTACCTCTAAACCTCTTTGTACATCCCCTTTAGCATCCGGAAAGGTTTTTCCGTGCTCCTTACTTAAAGCTTCCGCTAGTTTGTCCATATCTCTATTTAATAAGTCAACAAATTTCATCATTACTCTTGCACGGCGTTGTGGGTTTACTGCTGCCCAGTCAGGCTGAACGGATTGTGCAATAGCCACAGCCGCTTGCATTTCTTCCTCAGAGGCTAATGGAACTTTGGCCTGAACTTCACCGGTTGCAGGGTTGTAAACGTCTGCAAATCTGCCAGATGTTCCTTTGACATATTCTCCATTTATATAATGAGATAGTTCTTTCATTTTATTCTCCTCGCTTAGAAAATATATTAGCGCTGTGGTTTGTATTGAACCAGAGGAAATATTTATTCGTAAATTTTAATATTAAAAGACTTAATTTTTATGGATATTAATCTTTGCTTATAATTTTTGATTTTATAGTTAGTTTGAGCACTTCAAGATTAACTTCTAGCATCTAAATTTTCATAATAAAATACATTTTAATTAAAATAAAAACATTATAGAAGCGTTTAAGGAACCTTTTAATTTCACCAGTTTTGGGAAATTAGTTTAAGGAAAATAAGAATGCGCATAGGTCTTTATCCAGGTACGTTTGATCCTATTACTTTGGGTCATATTGATATTATAAGAAGAGCATCTTTGCTGGTGGACCGGCTTGTGATTGGTGTGGCGATAAATAGCGATAAGTCACCTCTATTTGATTTGGAAGATAGAGTTTCAATGTTGAAAGAGGAATGCAATCATTTATCCAAGCAAGGCGGAACGGAATTTGTAGTTCATCCATTTGAAAATCTGTTAATTGATTGTGCCCATGATGTAGGAGCCCAAGTTATCGTACGTGGTCTAAGAGCAGTCGCTGATTTTGAATACGAATTTCAAATGGTTGGCATGAATAGGTCTTTGGATAACTCTATTGAAACCGTATTCCTAATGGCTGAAGCGAAGCATCAGGCTATTGCTTCAAAATTAGTAAAAGAAATAGCCAGGTTAAATGGTGATATATCTAAATTTGTTACGCCGCATGTTGCCAAAAGGCTAATTAATAAATTGAAAGTATCGAATTAATTTTTTAACAATTTAGACATTTCTAAAGCCGTATCGGCCATTCGGTTTGAAAATCCCCACTCATTGTCATACCAGCTCAATACTCTCACCATATTTTTCTGGAGTACTTTAGTTTGATCTGCCGCAAATATTGAAGAGTGTGGATCATGATTGAAATCCATTGATACTAATTTTTCTTCGGTATAACCGAGCACTCCTTTTAATTCATTTAAGGATGAATTTTTGATTATAGAATTTATTTCACTTTCCGAGGTTTCTTTTGATGACTCGAATGTCAGATCGACCACTGATACGTTAGGAGTTGGCACTCGTATAGAAACGCCATCAAGTTTTCCATTCAGTTCCGGAATGACCAGCCCCACAGCACGAGCAGCACCTGTAGATGTTGGTATCATATTCATCGCTGCCGCTCTTGATCTGTAAAGATCAGAGTGCATTGTATCTAGGGTAGGTTGGTCTCCTGTATAACTATGAACGGTAGTCATGAAACCTCTCTTTATTTCTAATTTCTCATGTAAGACCTTAACAACTGGTGCCAAACAGTTGGTTGTACAAGAGGCGTTTGATACAACAAGATCATTTTTTGTAAGTGTTTTATGATTTACGCCAAAAACTATAGTTTTATCAGCATTTGTACATGGAGCAGAAACTAATACTCTTTTAGAACCATTTTTGAGATGCTTACCTGCAGCTTCTTTTTTGTTGAAAATACCGGTACATTCGAGAGCTATATCAATGTCGTTCCAGGAGAGTTCTTCCGGATTTTTCATTGCTGTGACTCTAATTGGTCCAGTACCAACATCGATAGAATCTTCAGAAATATCAATTTTATTTGGAAATTTACCGTGGATGCTATCAAACTTGAGTAAATGTGCATTTGTTTCCACAGGTCCCAAGTCATTTATTGCGATAACAGAAATATCAGTTCGGTTATTTTCTATAATGGCCCTAAGTACATTTCGGCCAATCCGCCCAAATCCATTAATTGCTACCCGAACAGTCACTGCTCATTCCCTTAAAATGATAAGTTAAGAGTTAGCGCTAACATGGCAGCATATATGATTTTGTCAATCTTTAAATTACTAAAAAAAAAGAGTTTTTTACATTTTAAGGTCAGTTAAAACATGCTTAAATTCTCGTAGAATTTATAACAGGCGGCCCATCGTCGATGCAACATCTGCCATCCTACAAGAAAAGGCCCACTCATTGTCATACCATGCTAAAACCCGCACAGTATGTTTCCCAACTACCTTAGTTTGATCCGGAGCAAAAATACACGAGTGTGTCGTATGATTAAAATCTATGGAGACTTTAGGTTCACTATCGTAAGCTAAAACCTGTACCATTTCATTTTTTGCTGCGTGTTCTACAACTGAATTAACTTCTTCTACAGTGACTGGACCGCTTGCTTCAAATGTTAAATCAACGGCACTTACATTAGGAGTAGGTACCCTTAGGGCGGTGCCATCTAATTTACCATGTAATTCCGGCAAAACTTCTCCTAATGCTTTGGCAGCCCCGGTTGATGTAGGTATCATGGAAGTGGCTGCAGATCTTGCCCGGTACAGATCATGGTGCCTTCTATCCAACGTGGGTTGGTCCCCTGTATAGCTATGTATTGTCGTCATTATTCCCCGCTCAATGCCGATATTATCATTCAATACTTTTGCCAAAGGTGCGAGGCAATTTGTGGTACAAGACCCATTAGAAACTATTTTATCACTGCTTGTTAATGATCTGTGGTTGACACCGTAAACTATCGTTTTATCAACGTTACTTGCGGGTGCAGAAATCAAAACTGACTTTGCTCCTTGTTGAATATGGACTTTAGATTTTAATCCATCGTTAAACATCCCCGTACATTCTAAAACTACGTCACATCCCGTCCAATCTAACTCTTCAGGTTCATATGTGGAAAATACTTTCACAGGACCGTAGCCAATATCGAGTGTATCTTTTTCAACAACTATATCACCAGTAAACCTTCCATGAGTACTGTCGTATTTTAAAAGGTGCGCGTTTGTTTGAATAGGCCCCGTTGCATTAATTTTTGTAACATGGACATCATTTCTTGCGCTTTCTTTTATATGTGAAATAGTACTTCTTCCGATGCGTCCAAACCCATTTATGCCCAAGTTGATTGTCATCTAAAACCCCGTCACAGTATAATTTGTAAATACATTAAAGTTATCATCAGAGGAATGAATAAATTGATAATCTTCAATATGTTAGCGGTAAACGTGACAAATAAAACAATGATTGCGCTAACAAAACCATTCCCGATAATCGTACAACGCATGAATTCTTTTAAATTTTGGATTTCACAAGTTTTATAATCTGTTCAGAAGTGATTCCATAATGATTAAATAGGGTGTTAGCTGGTGCAGAAGCACCAAAACTAGACATGCCGATAAATCCAGAACTTGCTTCTCTACCGCGTTCTCCCATTAACCATTTGTCCCAACTATCTCTAACACCAGCTTCAATTGCAATTCTAACATGCCGGCCTCCTGGAAGAATGCGTTTGCGATATTTTTCGTCTTGTTTTTCGAAGAGCTCCATACACGGCATTGATACTACTCTCGTACCTATACCCTCACTTTGCAATTCTGCTCTCGCAGTGAGTGCCAATGCAACTTCTGATCCTGAAGCGATTAATATTACTTGTCGCCTACCTTCCGACTCCGCTAATATATAGGCACCTTTCGATGATAAATTTGCGGATTTATACTTTGTTCTTAAAGTCGGTAGCCCTTGTCTTGTAAGTGCGAGTACCGAGGGTGTGTGTTTAGAATGCAAAGCAATTTCCCAAGCTTCGGCCGTTTCAACACTGTCAGCCGGTCGAATTACTAAAGTATTAGGAGTAGAACGGCTTATTGCTAAATGCTCAACTGGTTGGTGAGTTGGGCCATCTTCACCCAAGCCTATACTATCGTGGGTCATTACAAATATTGTTGGGATCTTCATTAATGCAGCAAGGCGCATTGAGGGTCGTGCATAATCAGTAAAACACATAAAAGTTCCGCCGTAAGGCCTTAACCCTCCGTGGAGAGCCATACCATTCATGGCAGCAGCCATGCCGTGTTCGCGAACACCCCAATGTATATATCGACCTTTTCTATTATATATATCGAATACCGTCATGTCTGCTGACTTCGTGTTATTAGAGCCTGATAGGTCAGCAGATCCCCCTATGGTTTCAGTCATTATGGGATTGATAACATTTAAAATCATTTCACTTGACTTGCGAGTTGCTACTTTAGGCTGTTCACTACTTATTGACTTTTTGAACCTGTTGATTTCTCTAGTAAGTCTTTGTGGCACCTCCATTGAGTGCATTCTTGAAAACTCAGACCGTCTTTTTGATGAAAGTGCAGCATAGCGCTTTTCCCAAGATAACTTTTCTTTTTGACCTTTTTTACCGATTTCTTCCCAATCTTTTTTCACTTCAGGTGGAACATAAAATTTTTCCTGGCTCCACCCGTAAACTTTTTTTGTTTCTTCAATTAATTTGCTATCAGTAAGTGCGCCGTGACCTTTCGACGTATCTTGAGCTGAGGATCCCAGAGCGATATGCGTCTCACAGGCTATCATTGTTGGATTATTACTTTTTTTAGCCTCAATTATTGCTCGGTCAATTTCGACAGGATTATGGCCATCAATTTCTAAAACATGCCACCCCGACGACCTAAATCTTTCAATTTGGTTTGTATTGTCGGATAATTCAACTTTTCCATCAATTGTTATGCTATTATTGTCCCAGAAAACTATTAGTTTTGATAACTTTTGTCTTCCCGCTATTGTAATTGCTTCTTGACTGACGCCTTCCATCAGACAGCCATCACCAGCAAAAACGTATGTATAATGATCGACTATACTTTTACCAAAATTTGCTCTTTGAATTTCTTCGGCCATAGCGAAACCAACAGAATTAGCAATTCCTTGCCCTAGCGGACCAGTTGTAGTCTCTATCGCATCAGATAAAAAGTTTTCTGGGTGGCCGGCCGTTTTAGCTCCTAACTGGCGAAAGTTTTTTATCTCTTCTAAAGGAAAATCGTTGTAACCTGTTAGATACAGCAGACTATATAGAAGCATTGAACCATGACCTGCAGATAAAATTAGTCTGTCTCTGTCGGTCCATAAAGGTGCTTTAGGATCAAATTTTAGGTGATTAAAGAACAAAACGGTTGCTACGTCTGCCATACCCATTGGCATACCAGAATGTCCAGAATTTGCTGCTGCAACCGCGTCTAAGGTTAAAACTCTTATGGCTGTGGAATTTGCCCAATGTTGAGGATGTTCTTTTCGTAATTTTTCAATTAGCATGGCACGAAGCGTTCCCTATTTGTGTAATAGGCTCTTTATCAGGATGAAATTGAATATCAAGCTATCGGTTAAAAAATGCTTTGATAAAACAAGTAATTTTTAATTTGTTGTTATAAACTAAGTGAAATTGAGTTTATTTTTGATTCGTGAAATTTACTTAATTGTGAATGGGTAAGAATAGAAAGAGTGCACTAGATGCAGCCGTTTGAAAAACTAACAAATCGATTGAATGAAGCTTTAGAAAAAATAGAAATTTCATTAGAAACAACGTTAGAAAATAGAGAAAATGATAACTCTTTGGAAGCCCTCATTTCAGAGAATGAAGGTTTAAAACGTCAAGTAGAGTCTCTTAAAGCAGAGTTGGAAAATTCAAGTAAAGATAGGGAAGCACATTCAAATATTGAAGGTTTGAGCGCTGAGTTGTCTAATCTGAAAGAAGAACGGGAACAGGAAAAGAAAGAACTGCAATCGCTTTACGATCAATTATCTGCGGCGTTAGCTGCTAGTGGGGAGACAGTTTAATGCCAGAAGTTGCAATTAACATTGGTGACAAAAAATTTACGATTTCATGTCAACCTGGTGAAGAGAGTGCACTAGAAGCTGCTGCAAGCCTTTTAAATGATGAAGCTTCCTTTCTCGTTAGTGAGATTGGACAGCTTTCAGAGCAAAAATTGTTGTTAATGTCAGGTTTGATGTTGGCTGATAAAATGACTTCACAATCCGAGAAATTGGCAAAAGCTGAAAAAGCTCTCGCAGAAACCTTAGCAAAAGCTAAAAAGTTGGAGGAAAATGACGCCTCACAAGAGGCGCAAATTGATGACAATTTTTTAAAGCAATTAACGGATATTACGGAAAAGGCGGAGAATTTAGCATACAAGATTGCAAACTAAAGTCTTTCTAAGAATTTGACTCTCGTATTTTGTCCGCTGCATCCTTATCGTATTTAATTTCATTCTCATCAAACATCGTATCGAGTTCGCCCGACATAGTCATTTCAGTGATTATATCGCATCCGCCAACGAATTCACCTTTAACATACAATTGTGGAATTGTTGGCCAATCGGAATAATCTTTGATGCCTTGCCTAACGTTTTCGTCTGCCAGAACATTCACGTCTTGATAATCTACTTCCATATAATTTAACACTCCAGCAACGCGGCTGGAAAATCCACATTGTGGCATCGATTTTGTACCCTTCATGTATAGCACAACGTCGTGCGATTTTATTGTTTCATCAATTATTGATTTCGTATCTGACACAATTAAGACCTTTCAACTTTTGTTTAAGTATTTATCCTGCTGGTACTTTTGTAGTAAGTGCTAATGCATGCAGTTCACCATGAGAGCCGTCCATTTTACCTTTAAGAGCAGAGTAAACAATGCGCTGTTGTTGTACTCTATTTTTGCCACGAAAACTTTCATCAATGACCTCAGCGGCGTAGTGATTGCCATCACCAGCTAAGTCAGTAATTTCGACGGAAGCGTTCGGTAATGCCTCCCTTATTAAGGCTTCTATTTCATTAGCTTGCATTACCATGGCATGTTCCTTTAATGACAATTAATTTAAGGTGCCAATTCATGGTTAACAATATATATTTTAAAAAAAATTGTTTTAACTTTGAAATAAGTTCCTAAATGTGTCCGAAAAAATGGATGAAAGCGAAACTAGCTCGGATCTTGAGTTTCCAAAAACGATTGCATCACCCCTGAAACTACCAACGGTCAGAATAGGAATATTTTTCTTACCTGCTTCAACAAATAGAGTTTCTGCTTGATCAAATTCACACGCGATCAGATAACGCGCCTGATCTTCCGCAAATAAAAATTCAGTACTTTCTTCATAAATTTCAAAACCTATCTCGGATCGATGGGCAAGTTCAAAAGCAGCAAGAGCCAACCCGCCGTCTGACAAATCAATACAAGCATTTATTAATTCTCTATTTTCCAGAACAAAGTTGCCGTGTTTTTTTTCAACTTCTAAATTAACTTTTGGGGCGTCTCCATCACTTCTATTGAAGACCTCTTGGAGTAAAGCGGTTTGGCCTAGATGACCTTGAGTTTCTCCGATTAATACTGCCATATTTCCTTCAGAAGCCCTACCGTTTATAGGTTTTTCAGATTCGTTGATTAATCCAACGGCCCCAATTGTTGGTGTTGGATTTATTGATACGCCATCTGTTTCATTATATAAACTAACGTTACCTGAAACAATTGGCATGTTTAGTTCTTTTACGGCCTGGGAGATGCCTTTAATTGCTTGAACAAACTGCCCCATTATTTCTGGCTTTTCAGGGTTTCCAAAGTTTAAGTTATCTGTCGAGGCCAGTGGTTTTGCACCAACGGAAACTAAATTCCTATAAGCTTCTGCTACTGCTTGCTTTCCTCCCTCAAATGGATTTGCCTGAACATATCTTGGAGTAACATCACTCGTAAATGCGATTGATTTTTTCGTTCCATGGACCCTAACAATGCCCGCGCTAAAACCTGGCCGTTCAATAGTATCGGCCATTACCTGACTATCATATTGTTCGTAAATCCAACTTTTTGAACAGTAATTCGCGGATGAAATTAAAGCTTTCAGACCATCAATTGCGTTCACCTCTGCAACGTCTTTTAACTCGGTATTTGGTTGGGCTTCAATCCATGGTCTGTCGTATTCAGGCGCATTACCCGCTAGTGCCTTTAGAGGAAGATCAGCTTTCACAACACCGTCTAATTTTATAAGAAATCTATCCTCCGAGATAGTTTCACCAACAACAGCAAAATCTAAATCCCATTTTTCAAAAATTGTTTTTGCTATATCTTCTTTTTTAGGGTCCAAAACCATCAGCATTCTTTCTTGGCTTTCTGACAGCATTATTTCATAGGCACTCATATTAGGTTCACGAGTTGGAACCTTTTCTAGGTCCAGGCTTATCCCTAAATTACCTTTGTCTCCCATTTCTACAGCCGAACAAGTGAGACCTGCAGCTCCCATATCTTGAATTGAAATAACCGCACCTGTCGCCATAAGTTCTAGGCAGGCTTCCATCAAACGTTTTTCGGTGAACGGGTCACCTACTTGAACTGTAGGTCGCTTTTCCTCAATTGTATCGTCGAATTCAGCACTAGCCATTGTGGCGCCGCCCACTCCGTCGCGTCCAGTTTTTGCTCCAAGGTATACAACTGGCATCCCAATCCCCGAAGCTGCTGAGTAGAATATTTTATCTTTATCAACCAAACCCGCTGCAAACGCATTGACCAAACAATTTCCATTATAAGAAGGGTCAAACCTCGTTTCACCTCCAACTGTAGGAACACCAAAGCAGTTTCCGTATCCTCCTATGCCGGATACTACACCGTTAACAAGCTGATTTGTTTTATAATGATTTACGTCACCAAAGCTCAAGGAATTCATGACTGCGATTGGCCGAGCACCCATCGTGAAAATATCTCGTAGAATTCCTCCAACGCCCGTCGCTGCCCCTTGGTATGGCTCTATGTAGCTAGGATGATTGTGGCTCTCCATTTTGAAAACCAATGCTTGGTTATCACCAATATCGATAATTCCTGCATTCTCTCCTGGTCCACAAATAACTTGAGAACCCTCTGTAGGTAGAGTTCGAAGCCATTTTTTTGAAGATTTGTAGGAACAATGTTCATTCCACATTGCGGAAAAAATACCTAACTCTGTGAATGTAGGAGTTCTGTTAATAATTGATAAAATTAAATCGTATTCATCTGACTTTAGACCATGCAATTCGATAAGTTCTTTGGTTATGTCAGGCTCATTCATTTTTAGATCACTTTCGCTGATTATCTAATATGCCATGCTTTTTAAAAGAGCAATGAATTGGGATAATCTACTGTCTTTAATTAATCGTTTGAGCTCTTAAGGCTTTTCGATGTTCTATAACTTCTGATTGAACAAAATCCCTAAAAGCTTCAATTCGTTTTGAATGACGTAACTCTTCGGGAAAAGCCAAATACACAGGAACATCATTTGACTGAACTTCTTCAAGAACTGGAACCACACCATCAAATTCTTGAGTCACATAATCTGGTAAAACTCCGATTCCCAAATCATGAATGACGGCTTGCAGAACTCCAAAATAATTATTTACAGTAAGCATAGATGGTATCTCTTGGGTCATAAGCCGTTGGACCAAAGCAAGACCTGAGGATACTTGAGCTGATCTTGGGTTTTGACATATAAGCCTATGATTTTTCATATCAATTTCGTTTTCGGGAGTACCGAATATTTCGAGATATTTTGGAGAGGCAAAAAGGCGCATTTTTACAGTCATTAAGCGTTTTCTAATTAAATCAGCTTGGCTAGGTTCTTTCATTCTTATTGCTACATCTGCTTCTCTCATAGGCAAATCCAAAACTCGCTCCTCAAGCATTAAATCTATTTTTAGTTCAGGATATTTTTCGTAGAGTTTGGGTAATCTAGGAGCCAACCAAAGGGTCCCAAACCCTATCGTTGTGGTAACTCTTAATTCACCAAATACTTCCTCTTCACTGTCTCGAATACGTGCCGATGCCGCATCTAATCTTTTGTGCATGCTGTTTGTTGCATCAAACAAAAGCTCTCCCTGTTCCGTTAGAATAAGTCCACGAGCATGTCTGTGAAAAAGAGTGGTATTTAGGCTTTCTTCTAGTGATCGTACTTGTCTGCTGACTGCCGATTGAGATAGCCGGAGAGTTTCTCCAGCGTGAGTTAGGCTCCCTGCATCTGCCACAGCATGAAAAATTCTTAATTTATCCCAATCCATATTATACCTCTAGATGATTGATTTATTGCATGATTCTAGATTGTGTTAAACGCCATTATAGACGTAACGTGAAAATTAAAGATTTTTGCTGGCACAAGTCTAAGTAGCGCACTAATCTTATATGTAGGTTAGGGAAATGGATATGCCGAATACATCTATTAAGTTGGATGATAAATTTAATATAAAAAAGTCTAATGTCTTGTTAAATGGAACTCAGGGCCTTGTTCGTCTGATGCTTGGCCAAAAGCTCCGAGATGAAAAGCAAGGTCTGAATACTGCCGGATTTGTTACGGGTTATCGGGGTTCGCCCCTGGGAGCTGTAGATTTCCAAATGAGACGTGCATCTAAGGAATTGCTGGCTTCAAATATTAAATTCAAAGAAGCCTTGAACGAAGACTTAGCCACCACTGCTTTGTGGGGTGCTCAACAAGCTGAACTGCGAGGAGAGGGCCTTTATGATGGTGTTTTTGGTCTCTGGTATGGAAAAGGTCCAGGAGTAGATCGTTCTGGCGATGCCATGCGCCACGCTAACATGGCGGGAAGCTCCGTAAATGGTGGTGTTTTAATGGCTATGGGAGATGACCACTCCGGTGAGAGCTCAACCGTTTTGCATCAGTCTGATTTGGCAATGATTGATGCCGGTATGCCAATTTTAAGTCCCGCCGGTGTGCAAGAAATCCTTGATTACGGTTATTATGGCTTTGCGTTATCGAGATATAGTGGTCTTTGGGTTGGTTTGAAAACCATGAAGGATACCATCGAAGTGACTTCTGTGGTTGACGGTGATCCCTTTAGAATGAGATTTAAAAATCCTAAGCCCAAGCCTGGCGCTGACAATTTAAACATTCGTTTGGTTGATACTCCAGCAGATCAAGAAAAAAGACTGTTAAGCGATAAAAAGATAGCAGCAGAGGAATTTGCACGGATCAATAGGATTGATAAAATTGGCCTACCTAAAGGAAGTTCTAAAATTGGCTTGGTTGCTGCGGGCAAGAATTGGTTGGATTTAATACATTCTTTATCACTTCTGGGAATAAATGAACTAGAAGCCAAAGCATTAGGTATAACAAGTTACAAAATCGTTCAAACTTGGCCTATTGACCGGCAGAGTTTACTTGAGTGGGCCGATCAGCTTGACCTAATCATAGTAATTGAAGAAAAGCGTAAAATTATTGAAACTCAAATTAAAGACGCTCTTTTTTCGGTTGCTAGTAAAACGCGTGTCTACGGTGGTCATAAAAATGGTGAAAACTTATTTTCTGATCATGGTGTGTTGGATCCTTTAGAAATTGCTTCTGAACTCGGACAAATTTTTAAAGAGGAGGGATGTAGTAATAATTCTCTAGAACTTGGTTTAAAAAAGATCATAGAAGTGCAGTCAACCGATAACGCACCGGATTTGGCAGAGCGACTTCCATATTTTTGTGCAGGATGTCCACATAATAGCTCTACCATCGTTCCCGAGGGATCTAGAGCGTACGCAGGAATAGGGTGTCATTATATGGCCCAATGGATGGATCGGGACACGCTTGGTTTTACCCACATGGGGGGAGAAGGAGCCAATTGGATTGGAGAGTCATTATTTTCTAAAAGAGGTCATGTTTTTCAAAATATAGGTGATGGTACTTATAATCACTCTGGTATTCAGGCAATTCGAGCTGCCGTCGCCGCAAATACCGATATAACCTATAAAATTTTATTTAATGATGCGGTCGCAATGACTGGAGGACAAGGTAACGACGGTCAATTAACTGCAGCGCGTATTGTCAATGAGCTTTTGGCAATAGGAATTGAAAATACTGTCTTAGTCTATGATGACAAAGAGGACCTATCTTTAAGTGCATTTCCACCCAAAATTGAAAAGTTTGATCGGACAAAGCTTAATTTTGTACAGGAAAAATTGTCTAAAATCAGAGGTGTAACAGCTATTGTTTATGTTCAGACTTGCGCAGCTGAAAAAAGGAGAAGAAGAAAGCGAGGATTATTCCCAGATCCTAATAAGAGGCTTTTTATTAATACAGATATTTGTGAGGGCTGCGGTGATTGTGGAGTTCAATCAAACTGTGTTGCCGTCACGCCCATTGAAACTGAACTTGGGCGCAAGCGAGAAATTGATCAATCAAACTGTAATAAGGATTTTAGCTGTTTAAACGGCTTTTGTCCGTCTTTTGTATCTTTGGAAGGGGCTTCAGTTAAGAAGTCGGAACAAACAGATTTTGTATTACCCACTTTAAAGCGACCAAAAATACCATCTATTGATGGATCTCACAATATTGTCGTCACTGGTGTGGGAGGGTCTGGCGTTGTAACAATAGGCGCACTGATTGCTCAGGCGGCCCAAATTGATGGTTTAGGTGCGGGAATGATGGAAATGGCAGGTTTAGCCCAAAAGGGTGGTGCTGTTCATATTCATTGCAGGTTGGCAAAATCTCCAAGTGAAATATCTGCTATTAGGGTCACAATGGGAGAATGTGATGCCTTGATTGGTGGTGATTTAGTCGTAAGCTCTGGTTCAAAATGCCTCAATTTAACTGCTACTGGACGCACAAAGGCGGTTGTAAATTCAGATCAAATTGTAACTGGCGAATTTACCAGAAATACTGAATTTCAAATTCCAAATGACCAATTAATTGTGTCTATGGAGGCGAAACTAAAAAATGGCTTGTCGCTGCTTAATTCAAGTAAATTAGCCACTAAACTGATGGGAGATTCTATCTACTCAAATATGCTAATTCTTGGTGCTTCTTGGCAAAAAGGGCTTCTACCTTTAAGTCATGAGGCCTTGTCTCATGCAATCAAACTTAATGGAGCGTTCGTTGACCAAAATTTGCGTGCTTTTGAGATAGGCCGCTGGGCAGCACTTTATCCTGATGATGCCAATAAAATGATTTCTGGCCCTGTAGTATATCTAAAAAACTCATTACCAGACCGAATAGATTATAGGAAAAAACATCTCGAAGCCTTCCAAGGAAAAACACTTTCGAAAAAATATGTAGATGTTGTTGAATCATTTGAAGATAAAGAAATCAAAGAGGCAGTTGCAATCAATTATCACAAAGTTTTGGCTTATAAAGACGAATATGAAGTTGCTCGATTACATCTTGGCACACGCCAAAAAGTGGCTGAAAAGTTTGAAAATGTTAAAAAGATAAAATTTCATTTAGCGCCTCCATTAATTTCAAAAGAGGGTAAAGATGGTAGGGCCAAAAAAATTGAATTCGGAGAGTTTACTATCCATATCTTTAAAATTCTTGCATGGCTAAAGTGGTTGAGGGGTACAAAATTTGATATTTTTTCATACTCTAAAGATAGGCGCTTAGATCTAAACCTAATTAAGGATTACCAATATGATTTGGAGTTTGTAAAAAAAGTTAACCTCGATAAAGATAAGGAATTAATTTTAGAGTTGTTAAATCTTCCTACATCAATAAAAGGGTTTGGAATCGTAAGACGAAAAAATTATGAAGCAGTTTCAATTCAACGAAACAATTTGTTGAATAAGTTGAGTAACTCATCAGACGTTTTGGGTCATGCCGCAGAATGAAGCATTTTTTATGAAATAAAATTGTTACAAAAACTTTTGCAAACAGTTAAAGCAGAAAAAAGATTTATAACAACTGGACACCTCGCTATTATTCTAATGCAAGCAAATTAATCTCATAAAAATGGTTAGTTGAATTTATATCAGCATGGGTAGATAACTTTAAATGTATAAAATCGCTATTTTAGGTGCTTCTGGCTACACTGGGGCAGAGTTGATCCGAATAATATTTAACCATCCTGAAATGGAAATTGAAGTTTTGGCTGCTCATTCTAAGGCAGGCCAAAAAGTGGAGGAAGTTTTCCCTCATTTGCGATCCTTGAAATTACCCTCTTTAATTAAAATTGAAGATGTAGATTATTCAGGCATTGACCTTTGCATTTGTGCTTTACCACATAAAACTTCACAAGAAGTTATAAAAGGAATTCCAAAAGATTTAAAATTAATTGATTTAAGTGCAGATTTCCGTCTCCAGAGTGCTGATGATTATGAAAGATGGTATGGTAATGCTCATCAAGCTTTGGAATTACAAGATGAGGCAGTTTACGGACTAACAGAATTTAATCGTCAAGAAATCATCGGTGCGCGACTTGTGGCAGGTACTGGTTGTAACGCTGCGACGGGTCAATATATTTTGCGGCCTCTGATTGAAAAAGGGATCATTGATCTTGAAAACATAATTCTAGATTTAAAATGCGGCGTTTCAGGAGCTGGTAGATCGCTCAAAGAAAATTTATTGCATTCAGAACTGTCGGAGGGAACAAATGCTTATTCTGCTGGTGGCGTGCATAGACACCTAGGTGAGTTTGATCAGGAATTATCTAAAATAGCTGGAAAAACTGTAAAAATTCAATTTACTCCCCACTTAATACCAGCAAACAGAGGAATTTTAGCTACTGCTTATGTGCATGGGAACTATCAAGTAGTTAGAAAAGTGCTTTCGCAAAGATATGAAAATGAACACTTTATTCATATTTTGCCGAATGGAGAGACACCCAGTACTCACCATGTTCGAGGGTCAAATGAGTGTCATATTGGCATAGTTTGTGATCGGATTGAAAATCGCTGTATTATTGTTGCAGCGCTCGATAATCTAACAAAAGGTAGTTCTGGACAAGCCGTACAAAATGCCAATCTTATGCTTGGTATCGATGAGGCTGCTGGTCTCAATTTAGTGCCTATTTTTCCTTAGTTCATGAAAAGTTTAAAAAAACAACGTCGAATTCAAGTAATTCTTATTACTTTTATTTCTCTAGCTTTAGCGACGGCACTTATAGGCTATGCAATGCGTGATGGAATAAATTTTTTTAGGTCGCCTTCTGAAGTTTTACAACAACCCCCGAGTAAGAATGAAACCTTTCGAATAGGTGGACTTGTCAAAGATGGTAGTTTGGTTCGAGGTTCTGGAGCTGTTATTTATTTTATTGTTACGGATGGTAATAAATCTGTGCCGGTTGAGTATTCAGGAATTTTACCAGATCTCTTTGCTGAGGGGCAAGGAATGATAGCTACGGGTAAATATATTGGTGGAAAGTTTCTTGCTTCAGAAATTTTGGCAAAACATGATGAAAATTATATGCCAAAGGAAGTTTTAGATACTTTAAAAGAGCAGGGTTTATATAAAGAATAGGTAATTAGACTCAATTACTGTGAGCTATATATTTAACTAATTTTTATCGAGAATTGCGACAATCATTCCTTAAATAAGCATGGAAAGCGCTGCCATTTAGATTTATATATACTCAATGTTGAATGAAATCGGACATTTCAGCTTATTGTTGGCGTTCTGCGTAGCCCTGATACAGGCAACGATCCCTCTTTTTGGCGCGCATAGAGGCAGAATTGATCTCATGGCTATTGCAGAAAGTGCCGCAAACCTACAGTTTGCCCTGTTATTGGCCTCGTTTAGTGCCCTCACACATGCGTTTGTGACTTCAGATTTTTCCGTTAAATTAGTTGTTTTAAATTCGCACTCTCTAAAACCAATGCTTTACAAAATAACAGGTGTTTGGGGGAACCATGAAGGATCTATGCTGTTATGGGTTCTAATATTATCCCTTTTTGGTGCCTCTGCTTCTTGGTTTGGTAAAAATTTGCCCATCATATTGAAAACACGAGTTCTTTCAGTGCAAGGGGCTATAGGGGTAGCTTTCCTCGCTTTTATAATCTTTACTTCAAATCCTTTTGAGCGAGTTCAAATACCACCTTTTGATGGACAAGACCTGAACCCTCTTCTTCAAGATCCAGGATTAGCTTTTCACCCACCGTTTTTATATTTGGGTTATGTCGGACTATCCATGGCATTTTCTTTTGCTGTAGCGGCATTAATAGAGGGAAAAATTGATGCCGCTTGGGGTAGGTGGGTTCGCCCATGGACACTTGCAGCTTGGGTATTCCTAACAATTGGCATCGCGCTTGGAAGTTGGTGGGCCTATTATGAATTAGGGTGGGGCGGTTTTTGGTTTTGGGATCCAGTAGAAAATGCTTCTTTTATGCCTTGGCTGTTGGCTGCTGCTCTATTGCATAGCGCTATAGTAGTGGAAAAAAGGGAAACCTTAAAAAGTTGGACTATCCTTCTAGCTATTCTTGCATTTGGGTTTTCTTTAATTGGAACTTTTATAGTGCGTTCAGGTGTCCTGACTTCTGTTCATGCTTTTGCCAATGATCCTGAAAGAGGGTTTTTTATATTAATTATTTTAGGCGTTTTCATGGGGGGCGCACTAATACTGTTTAGTTTTAGGTCTAGTGCAATGGAGTCCCACAGTATTTTTTCACTAGCTAGTAGAGAAACGGCATTAATTTCAAATAACTTGTTACTCGCGGTATCAGCCTTTGTTGTTTTTTTGGGAACAATATGGCCTTTGGTCGCTGAATTGTTTTTTGATAGAAAACTTTCTGTTGGCCCTCCCTTCTTTAATGCCGCCTTTACACCATTTATGATTATGTTGGGCTTAATATTACCTTTAGGTTCAAATTTATCTTGGAAAAGAGCCAGCATATTCAAAACACTTAAAAAGTTTTCAGTCATATTTATACTGTGCATATGCTTTTCTGGGTTCATTTGGTCAATCCAGACTGGACAAAGTTTGATTGGACCAATCGGTGTATTTTTAGGCAGCTGGATAGTAATGGGAACAATTATCGACTTACTATCAAAACTTGGTAACTCACGATCTATGGGAAGATTGATGTTTTTACCAAGGGCTGACTTTGGTAAATTCTTTGCTCATGTTGGACTTGGTATTACTATGTTTGCGATCGCCGCGCTTTCATCTTGGGAAAAGGAAGATATACGAGTTGTTTCTATTGGAGGGAATTGGAATTTAGGTTCGTATGAATTAAAACTTGATGATGTAATAGAAATTCGTGGACCAAACTATTTTTCAACAATGGGTATAATTACGGTTTCAAAAGAGGGTTCTGAACTCATTACTCTTACACCGGAAAAACGAAACTATCCTATTGCCCAAATGCCTACGACAGAAGCAGCAATAGATTATCGAATTTCTCGAGACCTATATGTTGTTTTGGGAGATCAACAATCAGAAAATGCTTGGACTGTTAGAACTTATTTGAAACCCTTTGCTAATTGGATTTGGGGCGGTTGCGCTATGATGGCTTTAGGAGGTATTTTAAGTTTGACAGATCGAAGGTTGAGAATGGCAGCAGGCTCAAAAAGAGCAAAGAGTTTAGGTCAGGCCACATGAGAGCTTTTTTCTTCGCTGTTTTAGTAATTTTTATTCCTTTCGTTTCTTACTCGGTCGAACCAAATGAGGTTTTGGGTGATCCGACTTTGGAAGAGCGGGCGCGAAATATTTCCAAGGATCTTAGATGTTTGGTCTGTCAAAATGAAAGCATTGACGATAGCAATGCGAGTCTAGCAAAAGATCTCCGTATTTTGGTGAGAGAAAGGCTGGTAGCTGGTGATAGTGATGATGAAGTTTTGAATTTTATTGTCGACCGTTATGGTGAATTTGCTCTATTAAATCCGAGATCTGATGGTTTTAATTTGATTCTTTGGTTATCAGGGCCACTGATGTTAACAATTGCTTTAATAATTTCTTTTACATTCATAAAATCAGGCCGCAAATCTGAACGCCACATTACTACAGGTTTATCAGATCATGAAAAAAGAGAATTAAGTAAAATTATAAGTGAAGATTAATTTTGATGCAGTGAAGCAAGGTAAAGCTAGCTCCAAAATTTAAAGGATAAGGTTATGAACTACGAGACAATAGAACTAGAAATAAAAGATCAAGTTGCGGTTATACGTTTAAACCGACCAGATGTAAAAAATGCCCTTAATACTCAAATGAGAGCTGAAATTACCCAATCTGTAAACCAAATGGGAAAAGAGGCTAGGGTGGTCGTTATAACGGGGTCTGGATCTGCTTTTTGTTCTGGACAGGACTTGGGAGATAGAAAATCAGTTTCTCAAATAGATCTCGAACGGACTCTAAGGGATGAATATGAACCTATGCTTCGCTCGATCTTGGATTGCCCGGTTCCAACAATAGCAGCAATTAATGGGGCTGCAGCTGGCGCAGGGGCTAATTTAGCTTTGGCAGCTGATGTAGTTATTGCTTGCGAGTCGGCTTACTTTTTGCAGGCGTTCACAAGAATTGGTTTAATTCCAGATGCTGGTGGCACTTATATAATGCCAAGAACAATGGGAAAAGCCAAAGCAATGGGTGCATCATTATTCGCTGATAAAATAACAGCAGACCAGGCAGATCGATGGGGTTTAATTTGGGAGGCGGTACCTGATGATTCTTTTGAACAGGTTTGGCTTTCTCGCGCAAATCAATTGGCGAATGGTCCAACGGTAGCTTATGGATACTTAAAAGAAGCTTTAAAAAGCTCTTATGATAATGACCTTAATAGTCAGTTGTCACTTGAAGCAAAGCTACAGAACAAGTGTGGTAATACTCGGGATTTCCAAGAAGGCGTTTTGGCGTTTCTTCAGAAGAGAAATGCCAAATTTGAGGGGCGATAATAAATAATTAACGCTTTTCAATGTCGGTATAGTCTCTTGGCACCGCGCCCAGGTATAATTGCCTAGGTCGCCCTATTTTGACCTGTGGATCTGCTATCATTTCTTTCCATTGAGAAATCCATCCCACCGTACGAGAAAGAGCAAAAATCGGGGTGAACATAGAAGTGGGAAACCCCATCGCTTCTAGTATAATACCAGAATAGAAATCGACATTTGGAAACAACTTTTTATCGACGAAGTATTCATCATTCAGTGCTACTTCTTCTAATTGTTTTGCGACTTGAAGTAGTGGGTTATTGTTAACGCCTAATAAATCTAAAACCTCGTCTGCAGACCTTTTTAACACTTTCGCTCTCGGATCAGTATTTTTGTAAACACGGTGGCCAAATCCCATAAGTCTAAACGGGTCATCTTTGTCTTTAGCTCGCTTTATGAATTCAGGTATTCTATCTGCTGTACCGATTTCACGCAGCATTTCTAGACATGCCTGATTAGCTCCACCATGAGCCGGGCCCCATAAACATGCTATTCCTGCTGCGATGCATGCAAACGGGTTGGCTCCAGAACTTGATGCTAGACGAACAGTACTCGTCGAAGCATTTTGCTCATGATCAGCATGCAGCGTAAATATTCGGTCCATTGCTCTGCTTAAAATTGGGTTAACCTCATAATTTTCAGCAGGTACAGCAAAACACATTCGTAAAAAATTTGACGCATAATCTAGATCGTTGCGTGGATAAACAAACGGTTGTCCTATCGTATACTTGTATGCCATAGCTGCGATTGTTGGCATTTTCGCAATCATTCTTATTGAAGCAACTTCGCGTTGCCACGGATCATTGACGTCAGTACTATCGTGATAAAAAGCTGACATCGCTCCAACAACGCCAGTCATTATCGCCATAGGGTGAGCATCGCGTCTAAAACCTCGAAACAGGTAGCCCATTTGCTCATGAATCATTGTATGGTTAGTCACTCTATTTTCAAAATCTTCCAACTCAGCTGGTGTTGGTAAATTTCCATATAAGAGAAGATAACAGACCTCTAAATAGTGTGAATGTTCCGCAAGTTGATCAATTGGGTATCCTCTATGAAGAAGTTCACCCTTCCCTCCGTCAATGAAAGTAATTGTGCTGTCACAACTAGCGGTCGAGGTGAAACCAGGGTCATATGTGAAAACTCCAGCCTCACCATAGAGCTTTCTTATATCTAATACGTCAGGACCTGCCGTAGGAGACATAATCGGCAAGTCGTATTCCTTGCCTTCAAGTAAAAGCTTTGCCGTTTTTGAAGACTTTACCATATCAATTTTCTTTCTTTTTCAGCATCTATTTATCGCTGCGATATTTTTTCATTATCAGAAGGCTTTAACAACCCTAAACATTAGTTAGTCTTGCTATTGTTTCATTACGGCCCAGAACAAGCATCATATCAAAGACGCTAGGAGTTTTCGTTTGACCTGATAGAGCTGACCTAATAGGCGACGCTAATTTTCCAAATTTTACCTCAAAACTCTCAGCGACGCTATTGCAAACTTGTTCTAATTCTTCTCTTGTCCAGGTAGCATTTTGCAAGCGCGGCGTCAATGCTTCCAACATTGCAAGTCCTGTTTCATCCAGGCTTAACCGAGCGTCAGAGCTCATCTCAATTGGACTACTGTTCAAAATAAATGAAGCTTTTTCAATAAGTTCCGATAATGTTTTAACCCTATCTTTAAGGCAGTACAAACCTTTCTTCAAAAGTTGGATTTTCTTTTCAGAAAGAGTTTGCTTCTTCACTTTTGTTAGAAATTCAAGAGTTTCATGCAGCAGTGCAGCATCATCTGAATTCTTTAGGTGTTGGCCGGATAAAAATTGTAACTTCTTTAAATCAAATCTTGCAGCAGATTTTCCAATGTCAATTAGATCAAACCATTCCAAAGCTTGTTGATCTGTGAAATATTCATCATCCCCATGGCTCCAACCTAGCCTGGCCAAATAATTTCGCAATCCTCTCGCGGGGTAGCCGCTAAATTCATATTCTTCAATACTGGTCGCACCATGTCTTTTTGACATTTTTTTCCCATCTTCGCCATGAATTAGCGGAATGTGTGCATATACTGGGATATTCCAACCCAACGCCTTGTAAATCAAGTTTTGCCTAGCCGCATTGTTTAAGTGGTCGTCACCCCTAATTACATGGGTGATACCCATGTCATGATCGTCTACCACGACTGCAAGCATATAAACTGGCGAACCGTCAGACCTAAGTAAAACCATATCGTCTAACTGATTATTTTTTATGCTGATTTTTCCTTGAACTTCATCTTGAATAATTGTTTCACCTGTTTCAGGGGCTTTAATTCTTATAACATAGGGACTGTTAGGATAATTTGATGGGTCAGCGTTTCTCCAAGGGCTTTTAAACAAAGTTGATGTGCCACTTTTTAAAGCTGCATCTTTAAAAGTCTGAATTTCCTCTGGAGAAGCGAAACACTTGTAGGCTTTTCCACTTTTTAACAACTTCTTAGCTATTTCAACGTGTCGCGGAGCTCTTTCAAATTGACTTACTATATCTCCGTCATAATTTAAGCCCAACCAATTTAGGCCATTTATAATAACTTCATTTGCCTCTGCAGTTGATCGCTTTTGATCTGTATCTTCAATGCGAATATAAAATTTACCATTTCTGCCACGAGCATATAGCCAGTTAAATAAAGCTGTCCTTGCAGTCCCAATATGCATAAAACCAGTAGGAGAGGGAGCTATCCTTGTTACAACTTGGGACATTGTATAAACCCTTGAATGATCAGGTAATTCTGAACGCTTTTACAATTATAAAAATGTGATAACAAGGCCGTTGTAAGACAGTAAGTGCAAGATGCTGGTTGGAAGATAATTAAAACAAATGTTGAGAAATATTTAGTCAAAAGGTTCTATTCAGCATTTGTTCTATCAATAAGTTCTCAAGAGGCCAACAAGACGACCTTGAACCTTGATTTTTTCATGGGGAAAGGTGCGTGTTTCATAAGCAGGGTTGGCCGCCTCCAAAGCAATCGCTTCGCCCCTTACGAAAAATCTCTTCAGTGTAGCTTCCTGATCTTCAATAAGTGCCACAACGATATCTCCGTTCATAGCTCTATTTGTTTCTTTTATTACAACAACATCACCGTCGTTTATTCCCGCATTTATCATTGAGTCACCCTTTACTTCTAAAGCAAAGTGATCTCCTCCACCTCTAAGAATTTGACCAGGAACGGCAACATTATGAGATATTTCACTTATTGCTTCGATAGGAACACCAGCCGCTATTCGGCCCATTACAGGTATTTCATTTGCATAAACGCTTTCAACTGGTGCTGTAGGGCTGTTCGCACTATCTACAGGTCTAGTATTAGAAGGCAAATCAGATAAGGTGGTGCTCTGAAATTCTGGAGAATTAGGCATTTTCACGATTTCTATTGCTCTTGCTCGATTTGCAAGTCTTTTAATAAAACCTCTTTCTTCTAATGCCGTTATGAGGCGATGTATTCCCGATTTAGACCTGAGGTCTAGCGCTTCCTTCATCTCATCAAAGGATGGTGGAACCCCATTTTTCGACAAACGTTTTTGTATAAATTCTAGCAGATCTAATTGTTTTTGTGTCAGCATGCTCAGCCTCATTTATCTAAATACAACACTTTTGTTCTATATTAGTTCTTGTTTTGTGTCAACTTAGTAAAGTTAATCTAACTCTATATACGTGACAAGATTGCCTTTTTTGGCGGGTGCCTCATTAGGCTGCCTAATCACTAACGCATTTGCTTTTTGTAGGACGCTCAGCAAGGAACTATCCTGTTTTTTGGAAACTACCAATTGCCCATTTTTTAAAAATGCGCGCATAAAATGTTTTCTTACTCCATTTTCTGGAAGATCGTTTTGCAGCAAACCTTTTTTTTCAATATTGTTCAATTCGCTTGTTCCGAGCATTTTTCCAATAAGTGGTTTTAAAAAAAGGTGGGCGCATACCAAAGCTGAAACAGGGTTGCCTGGAAGTCCTACAAAAATTGTATTATGATTTTTTCCAGCCAAAATTGGTTTTCCCGGCCTCATTGCGACCTTATAAAAAGAGTGCTTTACTTTAATTTTGCTAAAAACTTCACTGACATGATCATGATCACCAACAGAGGCTCCACCTATCGTAATTACTAAATCGGCAGGAACAGCTAAGTCTAAAGCTTTTTCTAAACTAGTTTTATTATCTCTAGCAATGGGAAGTATGTGAGCAGTCGCACCCCATTTAGTAAGTAGTGCTTTTAAACCATATGTGTTTGAAGCAACTATTTGATTGTTTTTGGGTAAGTTTCCTGGAACTACTAGTTCATCTCCAGTAGAGATAATTGAAACTCTTGGCTGCCTTGTAACTTTCAAAAGGGGAAGGTTCATAGAAGCTAGTAGTGCTATGTCGAAAGAGCTAAGAATTTTACCTTTTTTAAGCAAAATATTACCAGTCTTATAATCACATCCTTTTTTTCTGATAAAATCATTCTTTTCAACTTTTTGTCGTATTCTTATGAAACTATCTAGCTCTTCGGCATCCTCTTGAATTAAAATACTATTGCTTCCGCTGGGTATAGGTGCACCTGTAAAGATCCTAACGGCTTCTCCTTTTTCAATGGTACCTTTGAACGAGTTTCCTGCAGCTACTTTGCCAACTACTAATAATTTTTTATTGGGGAATTTATCTATTTTTTTGAGCGCATAACCGTCCATTGAGGATGCATCAAAGGGTGGTTGATCTCGAGAAGAGATAGCGTCATTCGCGAGTATTCGTGAATAAGCTTCTTCTAGACTTACTTCTTCAACACCAATTTTATTTGCTAAGAACAGTAGTTTTGATAAAGCATGCTCAAATGATATCATGAACTTTCATACAGGCCCGATTTGCCCCCATCCTTAAATATAAGGCGTAAATCTTTTATAATTATACTTTTATCCAAAGATTTAACCATATCGTAGACTGTTAACGCCGAAATACTCGCCGCTGTAAGTGCTTCCATTTCAACCCCAGTTGGTCCAGTTGTCTTTACTGTCGAGATAATTTCTATTCCAGGAATTTTTTCATTCAGAGTTAAATCTAAATTAATTTTAGTAAGGCCAATAGAATGGCATAAGGGTATAAGATCAGAAGTTCTCTTTGCTCCCTGTATTCCAGCAATTCGGGCTACGTTTAAAACGTCACCCTTTTTTGCACTTCCATCGGAAATGATATTTAAAGTTTCTAGTGACATCTTAATAGAGCAGGCTGCTTTTGCTGTACGAAAACTGTTCTGCTTGTCAGAAATATCCACCATGTGAGCATTCCCATTATCATCAAAATGCGTAAGTTCCGCCATCTACTTATACTCACTTGCTGGTTTTGAGATTAAATCCCGCGTGGCAACTTCCACATCGTTTTGTCTCATCAAACTTTCCCCTATCAAAAATGCAGAGGCGCCATATGACTTTAGACTTCGAAGGTCTTCAGATGAGTTTAGTCCTGATTCAGAAATCAAAAACCGATTTTCTGGAATTAATTTCGCTAGATTACGAGTTGTATTTATATCTGTTTTAAAGGTCTTTAAATTTCTATTATTTATTCCAATTAATTTTGATTTGAGATTTAAGGCACGTTCTAGCTCAATCTCATCATGTACCTCCAAAAGAACATCCATGTTCCAAAAGAATGCGGCATCTTCAAGTTCTTGTGCTTGCGTGTCAGATACAGAGGCCATAATTATTAAAATGCAATCTGCATTGAGGGCTCTGGCTTCTGCAACTTGATAGATATCATACATGAAATCTTTTCTAAGCGCAGGCAAAGATGTTCCACTTTTTGCCTCTTCTAAGTAGTGTTTAGCTCCTTGAAAACTGGGAGAATCCGTCAAAACTGATAGACAAGAAGCTCCACCTGCCTGATATGCTTTGGCAATTTTACTGGGGTTGAAATCTGCTCTTATTAAGCCTTTTGAAGGTGAGGCTTTTTTTATTTCAGCTATGAGGCTGTAGACAGATTCTTTTGTGTTAAATAGCGCTTTAGAAAAAGACCGAACTTTGGGTGCAGATTTTGCTAGTGATTCAATATCTGATAAAGGTCTTACTTTCTTATCGTTTTCTATCTCAACCAATTTGTAAGCTTTTATTTTATCTAAAACGGTTAAACTCATTCAAGCTCCGTAGTTATTTTGATTAATCTGTTTAGGGTAGATTTTGCTTTTCCACTATCTATTGCTTCCTTTGCAATCTCAACACCACTCGCCAAATCATTAGACCTCTCCGCAACAACTAAAGCTGCCGCTGAATTTAGTAAAACGGCATCTCTGTAAGCTCCTTTCCTACCATCTAGTAGATCCATAAAAGCTTTGCTGTTTTCGCTAGGGGCCCCACCTAGAATATCTTCTAACGGATGTACTTTTAGCTTCGCGTCTTCTGGATGAATTTCAAATTTAGAAACGGCACCATTTTCTAATTTTACAACTGAAGTCTGGCCGGTTATTGTTATTTCATCAGTTCCATCGGATCCATGAACTAACCAAGCTTTTTTACTGCCTAACGATTTCAGAGTGTTCGCCATTGGCTCTAATAAATCTTCAGAAAATGCTCCTGTCAGTTGATGTTTGACGCCTGCTGGATTGGTAAGTGGTCCCAAGATATTAAAAATTGTTCTAGTGCCGAGTTCTTGTCTTGCCGGCATTACATGTTTTATGGCTGGATGATGCATTGGAGCCATCATAAATCCGATGCCGACCTCTGCTAAAGCTTTCTCGACGACTTGTTTTCCAACCATAACGTTCACACCGCTAGCTGACAAAGCATCCGCCGCGCCCGATTTTGAACTTAGATTTTTATTGCCATGTTTAGCAACAGTTACACCAGATCCAGCCACAACAAACGCAGTTGCTGTTGAAATATTTAAAGTTCCTACTCCATCTCCTCCGGTTCCAACTATGTCAATGGAGTTATCTGGCGCTTTTACTTTTATGCATTTGGAACGCATAACTGAAGCCGCTGCTGCATATTCGGTTACACTCTCACCACGCGTTCGCATAGCCATTAATAGACCTCCAATTTGAGCTAGCGTTGCTGAACCTTCAAATAGTATTTCAAAAGCATTAACTGCCTCATCATGACTTAATGGACCGCTCGCTGCTGCCTCAATTAGTGGCTTAATATGCTCGTTCATCTCTTAACCTTTAAAATATTTATGAAGTTTTTTAGAATATCGTGACCATATTGTGATGCTATCGACTCGGGGTGAAATTGTACTCCATGTATCGGTAAATTTTTATGGGATAATCCCATTATAACTCCGTCTTCCGTTTCAGCGGTAACCATAAGTTCATCGGGAAGGGTTGATCTATCTACTATGAGTGAATGGTATCGGGTAGCTTCAATCGGGCTCGGCAACCCTTTAAATAATTGAGAATTTTTATGCTTTATTATTCCCATTTTTCCATGAACTATTTCGTGGCACTTAATAATTTTTCCTCCAAAATATTGACCAATTGTTTGATGCCCTAAACAGACACCAAGTAGCGGTACTTTTGATACACTGGCGGCCCCCACAAGATCCAAACAAATCCCAGCTTTATCTGGGTCACAAGGTCCCGGCGATAATAAAATTCCTGAGGGATTTAAATCGAGAGCTTGCTTTACTGTTATTTTATCGTTTCGTCTTACAACTACTTCTGTCCCAAGTTCGGAAACATAATGTACTAAATTATAAGTGAAGCTATCATAGTTATCGATAAGCAATATCATTATGTTTTTTCTTTCAATACAACAGAGAGGGCTAGCCCAACTACCAACAATAGAGTTATAAATGTTCAGGGATAGTCAGCCGCGTCAAGAGTTGATAGACAAAGATAATGAAAAAAATGAATGGGTTTGATTAAATAAAAGGTTTTGTTCAGTGAAGGGGATTATATCAGGATTTCTTTTAGGTTGTGTTTCTTTAGCTTTGGTTTCGATATTTGTAGGAATTATAGCACCAAAAGCTCCTGAAAGCGTCATAATAAAAGCCCCAGATGACTCAAAATTTACTAATCCTACGATTTACAACTCTTCAAATTCAGAATATTTGAATGAGTTCACCAATAGTTCATCCGGTATCACTTTACCAAACACCAGCCGTAACCTAAACCCAGACAGTTCTATAGAACGCACCTTTAAATTAAATCCTAAGCCGCTTAATCTGAATTTTTCGTCAATTCTTAAAATTGATCAAAAAATGCAGGACGGTCCTTTACAGCCTACAATTTTAAATGAAAATAGGGAGAGGTCTATAAAAATCTCAAATTAATTTATCAGTGTAAATAATTGCTTTTCTTTTAAATTTTACTAATTTTCAAACATCGCGGCATCAGCTGCAGCTTTTCTAATCGCGTTAGATTTGTGAACCGTCTCCATATACTCGGCTTCTGGATCGCTATCAAATACAACGCCACCCCCTGCTTGTATAAATAACGTATCATCTTTCAAAACGGCTGTCCGCAATGCGATACACATATCCATGTCACCGCCAGAACTAAAATAGCCGACACCCCCACCATAAATGCCCCGTTTTTCAGGTTCCAATTCATCAATTATTTCCATTGCTCGTACTTTAGGGGCACCGGATACAGTACCCGCAGGCATTCCAGCAAAGAAAGCTGACACGGCGTCGTGCTCGTCGCTTAATTCTCCAACAACATTTGATACAATGTGCATAACATGGCTGTATCGTTCAATTATAAACTTCTCTGTAGGTTTAACAGTTCCTATTTTGGCTACTCTTCCAACATCGTTTCTGCCTAAATCAAGCAACATAAGATGCTCTGCTAATTCTTTTTTATCTGATAGCAGGTCTTCTTCTAAGGCTTTATCTTCCTCTGGTGTATTTCCTCTTGGACGGGTTCCAGCTATGGGTCTGACTGTAACCTCATTTCCAAATACGCGTACAAGGATCTCAGGACTTGCACCAATAACCTGAAAATTTCCAAAATTGAAAAAAAACATAAAAGGAGATGGGTTTGTCCTTCTTAAAGACCTATAAAGGGAGAAAGGAGAATAAGGGAATTTTTGTGTCCACCTTTGAGAGGGTACAACCTGAAAAATATCACCTTGATTTATATAAGCTTTGGCTTTTTTAATTGCCGATTTATATTCTTCTTTCGTAAAATTTGATGCAGGTTTTTCTATTTTACCTGATTTACCTAAGTTTCGGTTTGTAACTATCTGTTTTTTCAATTCAAAAATTGCGTCTTCAATTTTATTTAGAGCTTTCTCAAATGCCTGATTGCTAGAAGTATTCTTGTTATAAAATACAGGAGCAACTAAAATTACTGAACCTTTTACGCCATCTAGTACTGCTATTAATGATGGACGAATGAACATCGCATCGGGTAGACCAATTTTATCTGGGTTAACATTTGGAAGGTCTTCAACATGTCTTACCATATCATAACCAAAATACCCGAATAGCCCTGCAGACGCTTGAGGAAGGTCTTCAGGTAAGTTTATTGCGCTTTGTTTTAGTAAATCTCTGAAAATATTAAGCGGATTACCTTCAACATGTGTAAATTTGTTATTTCCTGAGCTAAGATAACTCTGATCGCCTTCGCACTTCCATATCAGATCGGGTTCCATACCAATGATGGAGTATCTTCCTCTTGTTTCACCGCCAGTGACAGATTCTAAAATAAAGGAATTTTTTTTTGCTTCTGCCAATTTTAGCATGATTGATACTGGTGTATCTAAATCGGAAGCGAGCTTAGAAAATATTATTTGGTTGCGACCAGCATCATACTCTTTTTTGAATGTAGAAAGGTCAGGATTTATCGACATAATCTAAGCTATTGAAAACTAGAATGAACTGCATTTAAAGCTTGCTCGTTAAGATCAAGCTTGGAATTTACTCTTGCCATGTTAGCAAAGCTTTCAAAAATGTCAGCGGAAATGCTATTGTTTATTTGGTTTTTTAATTGACTAATCAAAAGTTTTGCTGTGTCTGAAGATAAATCAGCGTTTGAAATATTTTTAAGCCTTAGAATGAAACTTTCTTCATTTCCACTTATTACGGTTCCTTCACCAATCGACAAATTGAAAGCTTCCGCTATTATATCTGTGGGTAAATCGGGGAGGTTTTCATCTCTTGTTACTTTATTAAAGTTCAAAATTTCTCCCCTATACTGATGCTTACTAAGCATATCTTTAGCAATCTCATCCAATTTGTTTTGAAGCTCCTGTTTTTGCCATGCGTTAGTAAGCTCGGTGCGTACTTCATCAATACCCTTTTGCCTCGCATCAACTGTTTGATCAACGCGTAGTGCAAATAAGCCACCGTTTGGCAACTCTTTAATTTCCGGAAAATCATTAACTTTGGCCGTTTGGGCGGTATCGAGAAAAATCTTATTCTCTAATATGGGTACATTTGTTTCACTGTTGAATAAAATATTTTCTAAACTGAAACCTATTTCCTTAGTTAATTCTTCTAAAGTTCCGCCAGCAGCCAGTAAATTCTGGGAATCTTCTATTCTTTCATCAATCAATTTAATTGCTTCTGACAGCTTATATTCTTTGTCCAACTCTGGTTTTGCTTCTTCGAATGAAATAGATTTTGCTGGGATTATCTCTCTTATCCTAAAAATCACTGGACCAAGGTCAGTTTCAACTGGTCCAACGACTTCACCAACGTTTCCAGCAAAAACTTGTTTCCCGCCTTCAAGTAATTGCTCTTCCGTGAACGTACCATAAAGAACATCTTCATCAGAAAGGTTACGGTCTGATAATAACTTATCAAAGTCGGTTAAACTTTTTGTCACCTCGGCCATTACAGAATTGGCCTCGTCCATATTCAAAAAGGATAGTCGCTCTACAGTTCTTTTTTCTGGCCTATTATAGTCTTGTTTTTTTTCATCATAAATTTTTTCTAAAATACTGTCATCGCTTTGCACGATGTCGATTAGCATTTCTGGTTGTAATACTGCATATGTAATGGCTTTGCTTTCCGGTACAGAGTAATCATCAACATTTATTTCGAGAAAACTTTCTAATTGTTCGTCACTAGGATCTTCAACAGTAAAACTAACATTTTCAGGGTTTAAAATCTGAATATTGAAACTTCTCTCTTCTAGTAAAAAAGATGCCAATATTTCTGCCTGAAGCTTATTGATGATATTTCCTGATAAGATACTTTGTGAAAGTATATTACGAGCCGTTTCCGCACGTATTTCCTCTTCAAATTCTGCTGAAGTATATCCGGCGTTTTCAAGTGTGAAATTATAAGCATCCTGATTAAAACTTCCATCGGGACCTTTAAATGCATTCAACGAAACTATCTTATCTCGCACGGTTTTATCATCAACTGATAGTGAGAGTTTATAGGCCTCATTTTCAAGTAATTTATCGGTCACCAATCGCGCTAAAACTCGTTGTTGGATTCCAAATGCTTGGAGTTGCTGAAGTGTAAGTTGTTGTCCAAACTGCTGGCTTGTATTGCGTAGCTCAGTTTGAAGAGCTCGGACGTATTGGTTAACAGTGATATCCGTTTCACCAATTTTCCCAATTGTCTTTATATTACCGCTCAAATTTCCAGTGCCAAACCCTATTAGGCCCACAAATAAGAACCCAAGTAAAATCCAAACAAAGACTTTTGAAACTGAAGTTTTACCTTTTGTCATAACATTTTCCTGCAAAACAGCTATACAACGTCTAAAGTTCTTATTGCTTGGTAGCAAGCAGGTAGTTTTAGATCATTTTAATATATTTATTCATTTCCTCGATAAGGTTCGACATACTGAAGTGCCATGTCCCACGGGAAAAAGATCCAAGTATCCTGACTTACTTCCGTGATGAAAGTTTCAACCTGGCCTCTACCCATAGGTTTCGCATATACGGTAGCTACATGGGCTTTAGGCATTAATGATCTAACAACTTCAAGTGTTTTCCCAGTATCAACTAAATCGTCAATAATCAATATTCCAGTTCCATCTCCAATAAGTTCAGAGTTTGGAGACTTGATTATTTGAGGTTCTGATTGGGATTGGTGGTCATAGGATTTGACACTAATTGTATCTACTGTCCGAATATCCAACTCTCTGGCCACTATCATAGCTGGAGCCATACCCCCGCGAGTGATTGCCACAACAGCTTTCCAAGCTCCATTTTTAGGACCTTTGCCGTCTAGCCGCCAGGCTAAAGCTCTTGCGTCTCTGTGCAGCTGGTCCCAGCTGACATGGAAGCCTTTTTCATGCGGAAGTCTTTCACTCATTTTTCCGTTTTTCCCGTTACAACGTCAATATCCGGAGCATCTACTGCTTTCATTCCAACAATATGGTATCCAGCATCAACATGAATTGTTTCACCGGTAACCCCCGAACCTAAGTCTGACAGTAAATAGAGACCAGATTTTCCCACGTCTTCAATGGTGACATTTCTTCTCAAGGGTGAATTCAATTCATTCCATTTTAAGATATACCTAAAATCTCCAATTCCACTAGCTGCCAGTGTTTTTATAGGTCCTGCCGAAATTGCATTTACGCGCACTCCATCTTTACCTAAGTCTTCTGCAAGATACATCACGGATGCTTCAAGTGCAGCTTTGGCGACGCCCATGACATTATAATGAGGCATGACTTGTTCCGATCCGTAGTAAGTTAGTGTCAAAATAGAGCCACCGTCTGGCATAAGTTCCGATGCTCGTTTTGTAACGGCGGTAAACGAGTACACAGATATATCCATTGTGTTTAAAAAATTTTCTCTGCTGGTCTCAACATACCTACCTCTTAATTCAGATTTGTCTGAAAAACCTATGGCATGCACTACGAAATCAAGCTTGCCCCATCTCTTTTCTATTTGCAAAAATAACTCATCAAGACTTTCAAAGTCACTTACATCACATTCTACTAAAAAATCGGATCCAACGGATTTGGCTAATGGTGAAACTCTTTTTTTGAGCGCGTCACCTTGATATGAAAAAACTAGTTCAGCGCCTGAATCAGCACATTGCTTCGCTATACCCCAAGCAATTGACTTATCATTAGCTAAGCCCATTATTAACCCGCGCTTACCTTTCATGAACAGATTTGACATTCGTTAAACTCCAACGTTACAACTTGAGTTGCGTTTAAATTATTGTTTCATTTTCATCAAGGCAAAGCATAAAAGTGACTTCAACTTATTTTATTTGATAATAAATAGACAGGTAGAAAAAATGGGTGATAAAAGAGATATTTTTTTTGGTGACGATCCTTTTAAAATTTTCAAACGTTGGCTGGAAGAGGCAGTTAAAACGGAGATCAATGACCCCGATGCTATTGCCTTATCAACAGTTGACTCAGCTGGAGTGCCCAACGTTCGAATGGTCTTGCTTCGCCAAATTGAAGATTCTTCATTTGTATTTTATACGAACTACGGCAGTGTAAAATCCAAAGAAATTTCCGATAGTCAACTTGCTGCATTTGTGTGGCACTCAAAGTCATTACGAAGGCAAGTAAGAGTGAGGGGTCAGGTTGAAAAGGAAAATGGCGCGATGGCTGATCTTTATTATCAGAGTCGATCGCTGAAAAGTAGAGTTGGCGCTTGGGCATCCATCCAATCACAGCCTTTGGAGTCAAGATCTCATCTTATGGAGCAGGTGGAATACTTTGAAAAAAAATATGGAGATGACCCAGAGCGCCCGCCTTTTTGGGGTGGTTGGCGTATAAAGCCTTTGGAAATAGAATTTTGGGCTGATGGAGAAGCCAGACTGCATGATAGATTTAGATGGAGTAGAAAGGGCTTAAATGGCACTTGGGACGTGCAACGTCTCAATCCTTAAAAGTTGAAGATAGAATAACAACGGTGGATATCTTTGCAAATAATAAGAACGTTCGATATTTAGTTCTTTTTTTAATTGCCGCTTCAATTCATGTATTTCATTCAAGTAGCGTCTTTGCAAAAGAAATTTGCGTTCAATTTACCAATGTATATTTAGAGAACAGGTTCGATAAGGGGCAAAGCGTTACCATTCAAGCTGAAATAGCGGATGAGCCCGGTGAGAGGGCTCGAGGCCTAATGAACCGGAAAAAAATGGATAAAAATAAAGGTATGTTATTTGTCTATCATTTTCCAAGTGCACCACAGTTTTGGATGAAAAATACTTTAATTTCTTTGGATATTTTATTTTCTAGCTATGATGGAAGAATAATAAAAATTTTTAAAAATGTACCAAAAATGACAGAAAAAAAAGTAACAGCAGGTGATGGTGTATCGTTTGTTTTAGAAATAAATAGTGGCTTAGTCGAGGAATTAGAAATCGATGCAAGCTGGATAATGGATTTAACAGATTTTTTTGAAACGACAAAACCTTTTTGTTGAAAATAAATAACATGAAACTTTTATTCAAATAGGGTCTTTCCAAAAGTATCTTGTTTGTTTAGTACGAAAGCAAGTCGGGGCGTAGCGCAGCCTGGTAGCGCACCTGTTTTGGGTACAGGGGGTCGCA
>CAYMIR010000002.1:19929-58516 GCA_964390655.1 uncultured Marinovum sp. | reverse complement strand
GGATTTTTTTGACATGAAACTACCTTTTAGAGGAGTTAAAAATTTTTTGACGCTGGTTGTTCTTTATACGGCCTTTAGCTTCTGTGCAAATACTGTACTTTCTGAAGATAATAATTTTTCTGTTCTTGAGGAATTCAAGGTTGGCGAAATGAAAAAACTTATTTTGCATGAAAGCCCTAAGGCTGTCAGCGAAGAGATTTTTTATAAACCAAACAACGATCCTATTTCTTTAAAATCTTTTTCTGGTCGCCTTACATTAGTGAACTTTTGGGCAACTTGGTGCGCCCCTTGTTTAGAAGAAATGCCAAGTTTATCGAACCTTAAAAAAATAAAAGGTAGTGAGAAATTTAATGTGGTAACTATTGCAACAATGAGAAATTCACCAAAATCCGTAGAAAATTTTTTTAATAAAATGTCAATCGATAACCTTACAAAATATCAAGATCCTAAGGGAAAATTGGCTCGTTCACTTAAAATAGCAGGGCTTCCATTAACTCTTTTGTTGAATAAAGATAATCAGGAAGTAGCGAGATTTATCGGCGATGCTGATTGGTCAAGCCCGAATGCTTTAAAGTTGATTGAAAAGGCTACCGAGATAGATCTTGAAAATTAAAATCACTAACTTTTTTGAAGATTTTTTAAATTAAATTGATTACGAAATAGATCACTTTTCCTGCAAGCTTATTTAATTCCAATCTTATTTCGTCAACCAGTTCAATATATGAAACAATGTAGACTTCATATGCTGGTAAAACTGATATTAATTGATCGCTATTTGTGTATGCAAGTAATGCAAATAAAACTATGAGTAAGCCAAAAATGAAACCTGAACGTTTTGTTGTTTTTTTGTCATCTAAGGCCTCAGCTAGAGCATCTTTTGATTTATTCTTAATAATAGCATCTTTTGTAAGAGTTGCGGGCTCACTATTTCTGGTAATTTTTAAACTTCTTTTGTTTTTGGATGGTATATTTTTTTTGTTGCGCTCTTGATCTCTAGCTTGAATTTCTCTTTTAGCCTCTTCCTTTAATATTTTAATAACAGAGGGATCAATTTTTTTCTGATTAGATGTGGCACTCATTACTTCTTCAGTATCTTGTTTTATGACTTCATTTTCAGGTTCTATTAACTCGCCATCATTAGATTTTTTAGTTCGAGTTTGAAACCATGAGTGCCCACAGCTAGCGCATTTTACTTCCCTACCGCCTATTGGAACGGCATGACGAGGAACCTCATAATTTGCTTTGCAATTTGGACAAACTAAACGCATTAATTCCTCTGTGAATAAATGACACCATCAGACTTTATGACAGATAAAAAAATTTATATAGCCATAAAAGTACATGCTTTTTATTGTTGAACAACCGTTTATTAGACTATGGTTATAGTATGGATTTAGAATTAAAATAAAAAGGGAAGTTTTAGTTGTGATTGAAATGGAAAGCGTTGCTTACTCTTACGGTGAGGAGCTTTTATCTGAGCTGGATATTTCTATTTCTCAAGGTTCTTTTTATTTTCTTACGGGGCCTTCAGGATCAGGAAAAACAACTTTCCTTAAAATGTGCTATGGTTCTCTAATTCCAACATCGGGCAAGCTTAGTGTTTTTGGTAAAAACTCGTCTGGTTGGTCACGTGATGAAATAGCATATCTCAGGCGAAAAATAGGCGTCGTACACCAGGATTGTCAATTTCTTGATCATTTGAATGTTGCAGATAATATTGCTTTGCCAATCAGGGTCTCAGCGCGGAATTCCTTATCTGATAGTGTGAATTTAAAAGAGCTTTTGAATTGGGTTGGTCTATCTCATCGCTCTAAAGCGTTACCTCCTGAACTTTCGGGTGGTGAAAGGCAAAGAGCAGCTTTGGCGCGTGCAATTATTATGTCGCCAGATGTTATATTGGCTGATGAGCCAACAGGTAATATTGACTGGGAGATGTCGCAGAGATTAATTCGCTTATTGATCGAATTAAACCATATGGGAAAAACAGTTGTTATTGCTACTCATGACTTGAATTTGATTAGATTCACAAAAGCCAGCGTGCAGGCGCGTGTTTTAAGAATAAGCAATAAAACAATCCAACTCGCCGGAAGTGATCTTTGATGGCCAATATAAAAAATATTCTTTTACCTGATAGATACGTAAATCAGGTTGTTCCTACAAATGGATTTACCACGCTTTTGACGTTTTTTACTTCTGCGGCAATGGCCTTTTTAATTGTTTTTTCATTAGCTATGTCCTTTGCAGCGGATAGATTGGCTCAAAGCTGGTCAGATTCCTTGGCAAATTCCGCAACATTGCGCGTATCTGCCCCATTGGCAGATTTAGAGAGCCAAACTGAGGCTGCTCTGAATGTTTTATCTAATACAAAGGGAATAGAATCTTTTCGGTTGTTGAAGACAGAAGAACAGCAGGCGTTACTTGAGCCGTGGTTTGGACCTAAAGTGCCGATAAGCAATTTACCTATGCCACGCCTAATAAGTATCGAAGAAGATGAAAATGGATATGATAGAGTAGGTCTTAGGTTGAGGCTTGCCGCTGAAGTTCCCTCTGCAGTATTGGACGATCATACCAGGTGGCGCGAGCCCCTTGTAAAAGCAGCTTATCGTATTTGGTTTTTGGGTTGGTTATCAATTGGACTGGTATTTTTTATTGTAATTTCTATGATGAGTCTCGTAACCCGTGCCGCGTTGTCATCAAATAAAAAAGTCATTGAAGTTTTAAGGTTAGTGGGAGCCACAGATCAATATATTGCTGCGGCTTTTGTGCGTAAATTTGCTTTTCGAGCTTTTTTTGGCTCAATGTTGGGCGCATTTGCAGCGTCAATGACGCTATTCCTGTTGCCCTCTGAGGCCGATCAAACTGTAATTTTGGCGGGACTTCGGCTGGAAGGTTTTGAATGGTCGTGGTTGATTGTTGTGCCTTTATCCTTTTTTGTTTTTACATTTTTAACGGCACGCATAGCCTCTCTCAGTATTCTGAGATCCCTGACTTAATGCTCTACGCGATCCAATATATACGTTCTTTTCTGTTTCTTATTCAGATGTATTTAATGATGGTGGTCTTTGGCCTATTGTTTTGTCCATTAGTAATGCTCAATAGAAACTATTCGTATTCGGCTGTTCATGTTTGGTGCAAATGGGTCCGCTGGACAGCCACTTGGATGGTTGGATTAAAATCTGAGGTCAGGGGTACTATTCCAGATCAAGAGCTAATTATCGCTGCGAAACATCAAAGTTTCTTTGACATAATTTTGATGGTTAGTGAAACGCCAAGGCCAAAATTTATAATGAAGTCATCGTTGCGATGGGCTCCTGTTTTGGGGTGGTATGCAAAAAAAATAGGATGTGTTCCCGTAGAGCGTGGTAAAAGATCGGAAGCCATACAAAGAATGATGTCTGCTGTTGCATCGGGTGAAACCCCTCCTGGTCAGCTAATTATTTATCCGCAGGGAACAAGAGTATCGCCAGGCGATACTAAACCATACAAAATCGGTGTAGCTGCACTTTATCAACAAACTGGTCAAGACTGTTTGCCAGTAGCATGCAATGTAGGGGTCTTCTGGCCTAAATACGGCATCATGCGTAAACCCGGAGTGGCAGTCGTTGAATGTTTGCCTGTAATACCAGCAGGATTAGAGAATTCAGAACTTATGTCTGAACTTGAAAAATCTATAGAAAAAAGAACAAATCAATTAGTTGCCGAAGTAAAAATATAAATAAAGCCAAATTAAGGTGCATCACCGTTGCTTTACATTTCTGTAAAATACCTTTTTTCGAGATCTGGACGTAAGTGGTCTGGTAAATGTCGGAAATGCAAAGTTATATTTTTACTCAAGGTTTATACGATTTTATGATGTTTATCATTGGATAAAGGAAACCCGGATGAGCTATAAAAGTGATATTGAAATTGCTCGAAGTGCAGAAAAAAAACCAATTCAAGAAGTTGGTGCTCACCTGGGAATTCCTGCGGAACATTTGTTACCGTTCGGCCATGATAAAGCCAAAGTAAGCCAAGAATTTATAAATGGTGTTCAAGATAAAGAAAATGGAAAATTAATTCTTGTAACGGCAATAAATCCCACACCTGCCGGTGAAGGCAAAACAACAACAACAGTTGGCCTTGGCGATGGACTTAATAAAATCGGCAAAAATGCGATGATTTGTATTAGGGAAGCTTCGTTAGGTCCAAATTTTGGTATGAAAGGCGGTGCGGCTGGAGGCGGACATGCCCAAGTTATCCCAATGGAAGATATGAACTTACACTTTACGGGTGACTTCCACGCAATAACTTCTGCTCACTCATTACTTTCAGCTATGATTGATAACCATATTTACTGGGGTAATGACCTTGGTATTGATACTCGAAGAGTTGTATGGCGGAGAGTGGTAGACATGAATGACAGGGCACTCCGCCAGATTACAGCATCTCTCGGAGGTATTTCAAATGGCTTCCCTCGCGAGGCGGGCTTTGACATCACAGTTGCCTCAGAAGTTATGGCAATTCTTTGTTTAGCCAGGGATTTGAATGATTTGCAGGCCAAATTGGGCAATATGATAGTTGCCTACAGGCGTGATCGTTCCCCTGTTTTTTGCCGTGATATAAAAGCAGACGGAGCGATGACAGTTTTGCTTAAAGATGCCATCAAACCTAATTTGGTGCAGACTTTAGAAAATAATCCAGCTTTTGTGCATGGAGGGCCTTTTGCCAATATTGCGCATGGATGCAATTCCTTAATAGCAACTCAAACAGCGCTTAAGTTATCTGACTATGTCGTAACTGAGGCAGGATTTGGAGCCGACTTGGGTGCTGAGAAGTTTTTGAATATTAAATGTCGCAAGGCGGGTTTATCGCCATCGGTTATTGTGCTCGTTGCTACCATTCGCGCCATGAAAATGAATGGTGGAGTTGCAAAAGAAGATTTAGGGCAAGAAAATGTCAATGCTGTAAAGTCTGGCTGTGCAAATTTAGGTTGTCATATAGAGAATTTGAAAAGTTTTGGCGTCCCGGTAATCGTAGCAATTAATCATTTTGTAAAAGATACTCAGAACGAAATTGACGCAGTTATGCAGTTTGTCACAAGTCAGGGTTCGGAGGCTATCGTTTCAAAACATTGGGAGTTTGGGTCAGAGGGTTCAGTAGACTTAGCCAAACGCGTCTCAGAAATAGCAGACACAGAAGCTTCTGATTTTGCTCCCATTTATCCTGATGAAATGCCACTTGCTGAAAAGATACAGACGATTTGTAAAAGAATTTATAGAGCTGATGAAGCGCTTATGGATAAGAAAATTCACGATCAATTGAAGCAGTGGGAAGAACAGGGATACGGCGACTTGCCAATTTGTATGGCAAAAACACAATATAGTTTCTCAACAGACCCTAACTTACGTGGAGCCCCGACGGGACACACTGTGCCTGTTCGGGAAGTGAGAATAAGTGCAGGTGCCGGTTTTATAGTCGTTGTATGTGGAGAAATTATGACGATGCCGGGTCTTCCTCGGGTTCCTGCCGCAGAATCTATATATCTCAACAAGTTCGGTGAAATAGAAGGGTTGTTCTAGACTTAAAATTAATGTTTTACATTGTTAAGCTTTGAGTTCAGGAGACCGTGATGACAGAACTTACAAAACCAGTTGATTGTAATAATATGGATGAATTACGTCATCAAATTGATAAGTTGGATGTCAAAATAATTGAGCTTTTGGCAAATCGCTCAAAATTTATAGATAGAGCAACTGAGTTGAAGAAATCAAATGGGATGCCTGCTAGAATTCCTGAACGAATTGAAAGTGTCGTCTCCAACGCTCGAAATGCAGCCGAAGAGTTGGATTTAGACGCAGATCTTGTTGAAAAAATCTGGCGAATTTTAATTGATTGGTCCATTCAAAGGGAAGCAGAAATTATTCGCGAAGAATGAGCTTAATTTTCTCAAATTTAAAGGATTACCAAAAATGGTAGCTCAAATAATAGACGGAAAGCTTTTTTCTAGGAAGCTACGTGACCAAGTTGCTGAACATGTGACTGCTTTGAAAAAAGAAAATAATGTTACTCCAGGTCTAGCCGTGGTTTTAGTTGGTGAGGATCCAGCAAGCCAAGTTTACGTTCGATCAAAAGGTAAACAAACTATAGAAGCTGGAATGAATTCGTATGAGCATAAATTAAGTGAGGATACTTCTGAAGAAAATCTTTTAGAATTGGTAAACCGTTTGAATGATGATAACGACGTGCATGGAATTTTAGTTCAACTGCCTTTACCAGAACATATAAATGAAGATGCTGTAATAAATGCAATCGATCCAATAAAAGACGTTGATGGGTTTCATATTTCCAATGTTGGCTTACTGGCCACAGGTCAAAAATCTATGGTTCCCTGTACTCCCTTAGGGTGTTTACTTATGCTCAAAGATTTCCATGGATCTTTAGTTGGTATGGATGCTGTTATTATTGGTCGGTCGAATATAGTTGGAAAACCAATGGCCCAGCTTTTGTTGAACGAAAGTTGTTCAGTTACGATAACCCACTCAAAAACAAAAAACCTGGAAGAAGTCGTTAGACGCGCTGATATCATTATAGCCGCAGTAGGAAGACCAGAAATGGTCAAAGGGGACTGGATAAAGCCAGGGGCCACGCTTATCGACGTGGGGATCAATAGAGTGGAGGGAAATGATGGTGGGAAGCGTTTGGTTGGTGACGCAGAGTTCTCAAGTTGTTCAGAAATTGCGGGCGCTATAACACCCGTTCCTGGTGGTGTTGGACCGATGACAATTGCTTGCCTATTAGTAAACACTTTAGTCGCTTGTTGTCGTAAACATATGGTGTCCGAGCCAGATATAATTTAAAATTAATTGGCTTTAGAAATTGGAATTGGGTAAATTTCTTTTCCCGTCATTAGGGCAATAGCGTTTTGCTGCATAATTGAGCGAAGCGGATCACGATTACAATAAAGGCCCCCAGTATAGGTTCCATATGCTGGCAATATTACGCGATTTTCGTCTACTAAAAAACAACGCCTTGTGAAGGATTGACCCTTAATAATTACCCTTATTTTGGGATGATAATGGCCAGATATTTCAAAGCGTTCTTCTGCACTTGCAATATGTTGGAAGTAAAGTTTTCCAATTTCGAGATAGTTTAAAAAGCTCCCACCTAAATTTTTAGGAGATGGATCATGATTACCGGAAATCCATATCCATTCCCGACCGGCCTGCATTTTTGTAATCCAAAGAAGTTCATCTGATGGTAGTGATTGACTTGCTTCATTATCGTCAAAACTATCTCCAAGGCATATTATTTTTTTTGCGCTTGTAGAGTCTAAGTCTGTTTCTAACCTTAATAAGGTATCCTGATTTTCATAAGGTGGGATCCACGACTGACCTATTCTAGCTAATCTGTTTGACTTCCCAAAGTGTAGATCGGAGACACACAGGATGGATTGAGCTGGCCACCAAAGAGCGCCTGATGGCATAGCTACAAGTTCGTTTTCTGAGATGGAAAACTTAAAACAGTCCATTTAATTTCTTTAAAATTAATACTATTGCCATATTTTTTTAATCTAATCCTGCTTCTCTCATCAGCTGACCTACCTCATTTTGTAATATTAATTCCCTTGCTTTTCCTTCAATAGGTACCGTGCCCACCTCTAGCAACATTGGGGCAGCTAGAGGTGATACGTGTGGTAGATTTCTGTGGGTTATTTTATCATCTATTCTGTCGAACATTTCCTTTATGCGGTTAAAGTCAATTAATCCTTTCATTGCTTCGTCTTTAGTTATTTTTAAAAGAAGGTGGCCTGGGTCATATTTAATTAAAGTATCGTATAAAATATCTGAAGAAAAAGTTGTCTGGCGTCCTGATTTCCTAAGGCCTGGTAAATTGCGGTCAATTAATCCCGCAACTGTAGCTACAGATTTAAAAGTTCTTTTCATTAAAGCGTTGCCTGAAAGCCATTTATCTAGGCCTAATTCGATTTCATCTGAGTTAAATAGTTCGGTTGGATTTTCCACCTTTTTGAGTCCCCACAGAAGTGTAGCATAATCGTTCGCTACAAAGCCCAATGGAGCAAGGTTAAGTTCCTCCAATCTCTTTGACAAAATTAACCCTAAAGTCTGGTTCGCATTTCTCCCGGCAAAGCTATAAACAACCAAATGATGACGAGATTTCCTAACAAAAGTTTCAACTAATAAACTATCTTTAACTGGTAATTCAGAAAACTCTTTTTGTTTATTTAACCAGTTAACTGTATCCGCTGGTAAAGCTTCCCAGTTTTCATTTTCGAAACAATCTAAAATCCTATCACTGAGTTTTGTACTCGTTGCGAATTTAGTTCCCATAAATGTAGCGATTTTAGGCTGCTTATTTGCGTTCTGTGATACCTCGACAACCATTTCCCGTAAACTTTCGAAGCGAACTATTTTACCACCAATTAAAAAAGTATCACCTTTTGTCAGCGATGCTGCAAAAGTTTCTTCAATTTCTCCAAGGGGTTTTCCTCCACTTCGACGATGCGTTCGAACTTTTAGCGTTTCCGTATCTTGAATAGTTCCTACGTTCATTCTTATTCTATTTGCCGCTCTTGGATCCCGCAGAACGATATTTCCACCATCATCAATCTTCAATCGGTGCCATTGCTCGTACCGATTAAGTGCATATCCTCCATCCATACAAAATCGTAGACACTCATTAAAATCACTTTGTGTTAATTTTTCGTAAGCGCCTATTTTTTTAATTTCTTTGAATAACTGATCAGGACAAATTGCTCCCGCACAGGCCACAAGCAAAATATGTTGGCATAAAACATCCAGTGATCCTGAATTTACTGGTTCGCCATCTAGTTCTCTATCTTTGACAGCTTCTAGGGCAGCTTGGCACTCAATAATTTCAAATTTATTAGCGGGAACCATTATTGCTTTGGAAGGAGCATTATAGCTATGATTTGCCCTTCCAATTCTCTGCACTAGCCGTTTTATATTTTTTGGGGCACCAACTTGAATGACAAGGTCTACGTCATTCCAATCTATGCCAAGATCTAGAGTGCCTGTACAAACAATAGCTCTTAATTCACCTCTGATAATAGCTGCCTCAACTCGCTTTCGTTGGTCAAGGTCGAGACTACCGTGGTGGATCGCGATGGGGAGATTGTTTTTATTATTTAACCATAAATTATGAAAAAAAATTTCTGCTTGAGCGCGTGTATTATGAAAAATCAGAGTGGTTTTATGATTAGATATTTTTTCTAAAACATCTGGGATAGAGTAGGTCGCTCCAGCACCTGCCCAAGGAGGAGGGGTCTTTGTTTGAAGCATTGAAATGTCTGGATTAATCCCGGACTTAGCAAATATTACGGGACAATCAGCTTTATTTTCCGAAATAAAATTTGCTATTTCCTCGGGACGATCAACGGTAGCAGACAGTCCTATTTTCCTAACGTTTATGCATAAGGATTGTAATCGAGATATTGCTAGTATTAATTGATGGCCACGTTTGCTTTCAACGAGTGCGTGTATTTCATCAATCACTATTCTTTTTAAGTTGGCGAAAAGGGTTTTGGACTCTGGAAAAGAGATGAGTAGTGCCAAACTTTCAGGCGTGGTAAGTAAAATATGTGGCGGATCAACTCGTTGGCGGCGCTTTATTGCTGCTTTGGTATCGCCAGTTCGATCCTCTACTCTTATATTCAGCCCTATTTCTTCAATAGGTATCATCAAATTTCGTTTAATGTCTGATGCTAGTGCTTTTAAAGGAGAAACATAAATTGTGTGGAGCCCAGAGAATTCTGAAGAATCAAGCTCGATTAAGGTCGGTAAAAATCCTGATAATGTTTTGCCGGAACCAGTTGGCGCAATAAGGAGCTGAGATTGTCTTTTTGAGTTATTCAGTACTTCAATCTGATGGGGTCGCAATACCCAGTTTCTTGTTACAATCCAATTTTCAAACTTTTTTGGTAATTCATAATTTAGCATTTAGTGAATTTTAAGAGTGGAAGATTAATTTACTAATTTAGCTTCTGTGGCACTGCGTATATCTTGCTCCAATATTCCGTCCGCACACTCGATGATCTCCAAACCTCCTGGAACGACATCTAAAACTCCTAAATTTGTGATTATCCTGTCTACAACACTTTTCCCAGTGAGCGGCAGAGTGCACTCCTTCAATAATTTGGAGTCACCATGTTTATTTGTATGATCCATGACCACGATTACACGACCAACACCAGAAACTAAATCCATAGCACCGCCCATTCCTTTTACGAGTTTACCCGGTATCATCCAATTAGCTAGGTCACCGTTTTCCGCAACTTCCATAGCACCTAATATAGCCATTGCTATCTTACCTCCTCGGATCATTCCAAAAGAAGTGGCACTGTCAAAATATGCAGTTTGGGGGAGTTCTGTTATCGTTTGCTTACCAGCATTAATCAAATCCGGGTCTTCCTGACCTTCGAGTGGAAATGGCCCCATACCAAGCATACCGTTCTCCGACTGAAGAGTAACGTTTATTCCGTCTGGAATATAATTTGATACTAACGTTGGAATTCCAATGCCAAGATTTACATACATTCCGTCTTCAAGTTCTTTTGCTGCTCTTGCAGCCATCTGATCTCGATCCCACATTTTTTTTGTCCTTTAAGTAGCAGGGCGCGTTGTGCGCTGTTCAATTCGTTTTTCATGCTCACCATGAATGATCCTGTGAACATAGATCCCAGGGAGGTGTATTAAGTCAGGATCTAGCGCTCCTGTAGGTACAATTTCCTCTACCTCCACAACGCAAACTTTTCCGCACATTGCAGCTGGGGGATTAAAATTCCTAGCTGTTTTTCTGAATATTAGATTTCCAGTTTCGTCTGCTTTCCACGCTTTAATAATTGAAAGGTCCGCAAATAGACTTTCCTCTAAAATATAGGTTTCTCCATTGAAATCTTTATGTTCTTTTCCATCAGCTATTATAGTACCCACTCCGGTTTTTGTATAGAAACCCGGTATCCCGCAACCTGCTGAACGCATTCTTTCTGCTAAGGTGCCTTGGGGATTAAACTCTAACTCAAGCTCACCAGATAGATACTGCCTCATAAATTCAGCATTTTCTCCAACGTATGAAGATATCATCTTTTTTACTTGGCGTGATTCAAGTAATATACCTATTCCAAAATCATCAACACCAGCATTATTGGATGCAAAAGTTAGGTCTTTTGTGCCCGCATCTTTAATAGCTTGCAGTAATATTTCTGGGATGCCACATAATCCAAAACCTCCTGAGGCGATAAACATTCCATCGAATAGTAAACCCTTTAGAGCCTCGTCGGCAGTATCGTAAACTTTTTGCATTGAGCGATTACCTTTTTTAAATTTGAACAACTTTCTTAAATGAAAATTTAGAAAAAAATTAAACTAGAAAAGATTTATTTTTTCTTGCCTCTTTTTTTTCCTTTTGCCGCCTTTTCGGTTATAAGCATTACAGCTTCTTCAAGTGTAATGTCTTCGGGATCTTTTCCTTTTGGTATTGTAGCGTTGATCTTTGCGTATTTTACATAAGGGCCGTATTTTCCATCCATCACATTTACAGGCCCGCCCCCATCAGGGTGCTCGCCAAGTTCTTTAATAGCTTTAGCGGCTCTGCCACGTCCACTTCCGGCGGTGGCCTTTTTTGCTAGCTCTTCAACAGCTCTATTCATTCCAATGTTAAATACGTCCTCAGGATCTTTTAAATTTGCGTAAGTCCGGCCGTGACGAACGAAAGGGCCATATCTCCCAATCCCTGCTTCTATTGTTTGACCATCTTCAGGATGAGGCCCTATTTCTCTTGGCAAACTAAGGAGTTTTAGCGCTTTTTCGAGTTCTACATCTGACGGTGACCATCCCTTTGGTAGGCTAGCTCTTGGTGGTTTTTTATTCTCTTCTGAGGCTTCGCCACGTTGAATATATGGACCGTACCTGCCACTCTTAAGAAATATTTCATCTCCATTATCTTCACCAAGTAAACGGTCTGCAGTTTCATCTGGCTCCCCGGATATAGGACGGGTAAAATTACACTCTGGATAGTTTCCACATCCAACAAATCCGCCAGTTCGTGATGATTTTAAATGGAGTTGACCATTTCCACATTTCGGACACCTTCTTGGATCGCTACCATCTTCTTTAGCGGGATAAAGCTGAGGCGCTAATGCATCGTCTAAAACGTCTAAAACTTCAGTAATTCTAAGCTCTGATGTTTCAGAGATTGCTTCTGAAAAATCATCCCAAAATTGACCTAGAAGTTCTTTATAGTTTCCTTTTCCAGCACTCACGGTATCAAGTTGATTTTCTAAACCTGCTGTAAAATCAAACTCAACGTACCGTTTGAAAAAATTCAATAGGAATATTGTAACTATGCGTCCCTTATCTTCTGGGAATAGCCTATTTTTTTCTTTTCTAACGTACTCTCTATCCTGAATTGTCGTGACAATATTAGCATAGGTTGAAGGTCTGCCTATTCCCAATTCTTCCATTTTTTTGACGAGACTAGCTTCTGTATATCTTGGTGGTGGTTGGGTGAAGTGTTGCTCAGGATCAATACTAAGTTTTTCAATATTTTCTCCCTTAGACATTTGTGGAAGACGATTTTCATCGTCTGATTGCTCCACGTCGTCGCGGCTTTCTTCGTAAACTTTAAGAAATCCTTCAAACAACACCACTTGCCCATTAGCTCTAAGAATAACTTCTTTGTCTGGGCTTTGTATATCTACTGAAGTTCTCTCTAACTTTGCGGACTCCATTTGACACGATATCGTTCTTTTCCAAATTAAATCATAAAGTTTAAACTGGTCAGCATCGGAAAGTTTTAATTGCTTTGCGTCTTTTGAAATGGAAGTGGGTCGAATACATTCATGAGCTTCTTGAGCATTTTTTGCTTTATTTTTGTAGATCCTGGGAGAAGCTGGTAGAAATTGATCACCATATCTTTCCTTTATAGCTTCTCTCGTAGAGGTAACGGCTTCAGGCGCCATATCAATCCCATCAGTTCGCATATATGTGATATGACCTGCTTCATATAACCTTTGAGCTGCTTGCATTGTTTGTCTGGCGCCCATTCCATATTTTCTTCCAGCCTCTTGTTGAAGAGTAGATGTCATGAAAGGAGCGAAGGGGTTTCTGCTGGTTGGTTTGCTTTCGACTGAGCCAACAACAAGGTCACGTGTCGTGATTGCCTGTGCTGCTAACTCTGCTTCCGAGTTACTTTTCAAATCATATTTATCTAGTTTTGTTCCGGCAAAGTTTATCAGTTTACCCTCAAATACTTGCCCTCTAGGAGTTTTTAAAGATGCTTTCACAGACCAGTATTCTTTTGCTTTGAAAACTTCTATTTCTATTTCTCTTTCTACGATTAATCGTAAGCAAACTGACTGTACTCTTCCAGCTGATCTTGCCCCAGGCAATTTACGCCATAAAACTGGTGACAGATTGAAACCGACAAGATAATCGAGAGCTCTTCGTGCAAGATAAGCATGCACTAATGGTGCGTCTATTTCTCGAGGGTTGGCCATCGCTTCTGAAACAGCTGATTTAGTAATCGCATTAAAAACCACTCTGCTTACTGGTGTATCACTATTTATGACCCGCTTATTTCGTAATGTTTCTTCGAGGTGCCAACTTATTGCTTCACCCTCACGATCCGGATCTGTAGCTAATATAAGCTCATTATCTTTTTTTAGAGCATCAGCTATGGCCTTGACATGTTTTTTACTGTCAGCACCAATTTCCCATTTCATATCAAAACCTTTATCCGGGTCTACGGATCCGTCTTTCGCTGGTAAGTCTCTAACATGACCATATGACGCTAAAACGGTGTAATCAGAGCCCAGATATTTGTTAATGGTTTTTGCTTTTGCTGGTGACTCTACAACCACTACTGGCATTAAATATCCTTTCGACTCACGGTTGTGACTTCGGGCGGGAACATGGCTCCAGCTGGGAAGGTTTGTCAATCCTGCTGAAAAAAATTTATAAAACCTGCTTAAATCATGTCTTTACAAATAACTTAGTTAAAAGTTTTTTCCAATTTAGGGAATCTAAGCTTCAGTTTGAAACACCTCCAACGGTTAGTCCGCTGATATACAGGCTTGGTTGTCCAACTCCAACAGGAACCCACTGCCCAGCCTTTCCACAATTACCTATCCCAGGATCTAGTTGCAGGTCGTTTCCAATAGCTTTAATATTTTTAAGGGCTGATGCTCCATCTCCGATTAGAGTTGCTCCACTGACAGCATCTTCGATTTTACCATTCTTTACGCGATATGCTTCCGTACAAGAAAAAACAAACTTCCCATTTGTGATATCTACTTGCCCTCCACCAAAGCCCACAGCGTAAAGACCGTCTTTTAAATCTTGAATTAAATTTTGTGGATTTTCATTTCCTTCTTGCATGTAGGTGTTGGTCATTCGGGGCATTGGAGCATGCGCATAACTTTGCCTACGGCCATTACCCGTTGATTTTAATCCCATCAATCTAGAATTTTGTCGGTCATGCATATAGCTGACTAAAACGCCGTTATCTATCAGTTTTGTTTTTTGGCTTGGGGTGCCCTCATCGTCAATTGTAATTGAGCCCCTGCGATCAGGAATTGTACCGTCATCGAAAACTGTTACACCTGGAGCTGCAATTCTTTTGCTCATCAAGTCACTAAATGCACTTGTTTTCTTTCTATTAAAGTCTGCTTCAAGACCATGCCCAATTGCTTCGTGAAGTAAAATTCCTGGCCAACCTGGACCTAAAACTAAATCCATTACGCCTGCTGGAGCTGGTTTGGCCTTGAGATTTACTCTTGCAATTCTTACTGCTTCGGAGGCAGCATTTTTCCAAATTTCTGGCTTTAAGTAGTCGAGCAAGTTACTTCGCCCACCAATACCTGTGTATCCATTTTCCCTTCGACCGTTATCTTCTAATAAAATAGATATGTTTAATCGTACCATGGGTCTTATATCGTGAGATGAGGAGCCATCAGGACGCAGTATAAAAACCTTCTGCGTTGATGAAGAGATTGTTGCCGTCACTTGTTTAATGTTTGGGTCAAGACTCCTACTGAAATCATCAATTTCTTTAAGGATGTTGACTTTTTTGGAGAAAGTTAATTCCATTATTGGGTTGAAAGGTTCATATATATTTTTTTCTTTTTCTGAAGGTGAATTGGTAAAATTACCAATTTGCCCTTGGGAGGTCTTTTGAACAGTTGGAACCATTTTCGAAAGTGCCGAGTGGGACAAATCAGTTGAGTGAGCATATCCTGTTATTTCTCCGCAAACTGATCGTAGACCCATTCCTTCTGAAGCATCGAAGTTTGCAGATTTTACTCTTCTGTCATCCAAAGTTATTGTTTCAGTTTGTCGCTGTTCGAAAAACAACTCTCCGTCATCGGAATTTTTGGTCGCCAATTTTAAAGACTTAACGGCGTCTTCCCAGGTTAAGTTTTTTCCAAAGGGATCAAAATTGCACGTTTTCATCTTTATTCCTATATAAGTTTGCATTATTAAACGTTTAATTCAAAAAAAAGCGTCTGTTTGCCGCAATTAAACTTCTTTATCTCTTTGTCAAAATATGGTTTTACACTACTTGAAAAACAATAAGAATTTCTAACACTTAATAAACTTTTATAAAATTTACACGAACACTGAAAAACCAGGGTGAAAAATGCGATTAAAATCAATAGTGACCGGATTAGTTTCTGGCCTTTCAGCTTTTCCAGCTGTCGCTGAAGATGGGCTCGAAATAATTGGGCAGCCTTTGGCTGATGGTATGGGTTTCCAGCCGGCTGCAACGAAGTTAGCGCGTGATCTACAATGGCTAGACGGAATGGTTTTGATTATAATTACTGCCATCACTCTTTTTGTACTCGGCCTGTTAGCTTATGTTATTTTGCGATACAACCGGAAAGCTAATCCGGTGCCCGAAACTTTTACTCATAACTCCCCAGTGGAAGTGGCTTGGACTGTAGTACCTATAGTTATATTGGTATTCATTGGCGCATTTTCTTTGCCAGTGCTTTTTGACCAACAAAAAATTCCTGAGGGTGAAGTAAATATAAAAGTCACCGGATATCAGTGGTACTGGGGTTATGAATATGTAGACGAGGGTTTTGAGTTTGAGAGTTTTCTAATCGGTGAAGGAAAAGTTTTAACGCCAGAGGTTGAGCTTGAATTACGGGAAGCAGGTTACTCTCGCGATCAATTTTTACTTGCTACAGACACTTCAGTTGTTGTCCCTGTCAATAAAACCGTTGTGATGCAGGTTACTGGGGCTGATGTTATACATAGTTGGACTATTCCAGCCTTTGGCGTAAAACAAGACGCGGTACCCGGTAGGCTAGGACAGTTGTGGTTTAAAGCTGAAAAAGAGGGCATATATTTTGGGCAGTGCTCTGAACTCTGCGGTAAAGACCACGCCTACATGCCCATCACAGTAAAGGTCGTGAGCCAAGATGCTTATAATGCTTGGTTATCAGCGGCTAAATCGGAATACGCTGGAACCAGTCAGTCTTATAACATAGCAGAGGTTTCTGAATAAAAGTATAATTTTTATTAATAGATACGTTGGGAAAGTAAAAGGCCACATATGTCAGAAGTCAGCTTACATAAATTACACTTAGATGAGCCTGAGTTTGGTGACTTCTTTTCTTTGCTGAAGCCTCGGGTTATGTCCTTAGTAGTGTTCACCGCGATAGCTGGATTGTTAGCTGCTCCGGGAAATGTTCATCCCTTTATAGCATTCGCATCAGTTGTGTTTATAGCGTTGGGTGGCGGAGCTTCTGGAGCCCTAAATATGTGGTATGATGCTGATATAGACAGTGTAATGTCTCGAACTAAATCGCGGCCAGTTCCTGCTGGAAAAATTTCTGCTAATGATGCAAAGTATTTTGGAATTGCACTTTCAGCCATATCAGTGGTGATGCTCGGCCTTGCATCTAATTGGCTGGCAGCTTTCTTATTGGCGTTCACCATATTTTTTTATGTTATTGTCTATACGATATGGTTGAAGAGAACTACTCCACAAAACATTGTTATCGGTGGCGCTGCTGGAGCATTTCCACCTATTATTGGATGGGCGGTTGTCACGGGAAACATTGGTTTTGAAAGCATTTTGATGTTTGCTTTGATATTCGTATGGACGCCTCCTCATTTTTGGTCTTTAGCACTTTTTATGAAGAATGATTATGACTCAGCTAAGGTACCGATGTTGACTGTTACGAATGGTAGAAGGTCAACTCGAAACCATATTTTCGCATATTCATTAATTCTAGCTTTCGTGGCTTTATCAATTGGTTTGTCCTCGTTGAGTGGACCAATTTATTTGTTAGTTGCACTAGCTCTTAACATACAGCTTATAGTTTCAGCGTTTAAGTTATGGATCAGATCTGAAAATGACAGCGTTGGTGATAATTCTCATGTAGAGCGAAAGTTTTTTAAATTTTCTTTGCTTTATTTGTTTTTCCATTTTGGAGCCATCATGGTTGAAAGTAAAACAAACATAGCTTGGCCAGGGATCTAGCATGAGCTTTGGAAGGGAACATGATTTACACAAACGGCGTAAGGGTAGGAATTTTGGTCTCGGTTTGGTGCTAATTGGGTTTGTTGCAATTATGTTTGGGCTGACAGTTGTTAAAGTCACTGAGGGTCAGTTTGCTGAAGCGTTAGCTGGGGTGTCGCGCAGTGAATGATAGAGCGAAGAAAAAGACAGCCGCTCAAATGGTTGGTGTAGTAGTTTTTATGGGAGCTATGGCTTGGGCGTCTGTTCCATTTTATGACTGGTTTTGTCGAGTAACTGGATTTGGTGGAATTACTCAGGTGGCTGATAGCGGTTCTGAAATTGTGTTGAGCGAAACAGTTAAAATTAGATTTGATGCATCGTTAGAGCGAGATATGCCTTGGGAATTTAAACCAATTCAACGGGAAATTGAACTTCAAATTGGGGCTACTGGTTTAGCTTTTTATGAGGCGTACAACCCTACTGATAAACCAGTTGCTGGAACGGCTAGTTACAACGTAACTCCTTACGAGGCTGGGGGATTCTTTAGTAAAATAGATTGTTTCTGTTTTGAAGAGCAAGTTTTAATGCCTGGTGAGCGTGTTCAAATGCCTGTGACATTTTTTGTTGATCCCGAGATAGTTGAGGATCGCGATGCAAAGCACACCAAGGTAATCACGCTTTCTTACACATTCTATGAAAAAGATATAACATCAGAGCCGGCTAAGGTCAGCTTAAATAAAAGAAGTAAATTTAATCAGCTCCTAAGTAAGGGGAAACAAAATGGCGCATGAAAAAAATCACGATTATCATATTTTAAATCCTTCTATCTGGCCTTTCATTGGTTCGATCGCGGCTTTTGTTATGCTTTTTGGGGCCGTAGTTCTCTTTCATAGCGACAACCCTTGGATGTTTATTGCAGGTTTTATTGGCGTGTTGTTTGTGATGTATGTATGGTGGTCAGAAACAGTAAAAGAAAATCAAGTTGGTGATCATACACCAGTAGTTCTGATTGGTTTGAGATACGGCTTCATTCTTTTTATAATGTCAGAAGTTATGTTTTTCCTGGCATGGTTTTGGAGTTTTTTTAAGCACGCTATGTATCCAATGGGAGATATGAGCCCTTTGCAAGACGGTCAATTTCCTCCTGCGGGAATAGAGGTTTTTGACCCTTGGCATCTACCACTAATTAATACTTTGATTTTATTGTGTTCTGGAGCAGCTGCAACTTGGGCTCACCATGCAATTGCTCATGACGAAGATAGAAAATCTATGGTGCAGGGTCTTGTTGTGGCGGTCGGCTTGGGTGTTTTGTTTACAATTTTCCAAGCATATGAATACCAGCACGCGGCGTTTGGTTTTTCAGGAAACATCTATGGAGCAAATTTTTTTATGGCGACAGGTTTTCATGGTTTTCATGTGATAGTAGGCACCATATTTCTTGCGATTTGTATGCTACGAGCAATGCGTGGACACTTTACCAAGGATCAGCATCTTGGTTTTGAAGCTGCAGCATGGTACTGGCACTTTGTAGACGTCGTATGGCTGTTTTTGTTTGCAGCTATTTATGTATGGGGAAGCGTTGGCGCCACAATTCACTAAAACGTTGTATAGATATTTTGGATTACTAATCTAAGTGAATATTTATAGGAAAGCGCGCTGCTTTTCGCGCGCTTTTTTTTGGATTTAAATTTATGCCACATAAGTTTTTTACATGGTTATTTATAGGTTTGGGATCTATTGTTCTGCTCCTTCTAGGGCAGTGGCAGTTAGATAGGCTCGTTTGGAAACGATCTGTTTTAGAGGAGATTGAAAGTAAAATTTCTGGATCGCCCCAGTCTTTACCGTCTGATGTTAAGGAAAGTTTGCACAAATATATGCCGATACAGCTTTCTGGAAAAATAAAAGGAAGTTTTATCAAAGTAATGGCCAGCCAAAAATTCATTGGGGCTGGGTACCGAATAATTGTGCCATTCGAATTGGAAACAGGCAACACAATCTTAGTAGATTTGGGCTTTATACGCCATGAATTTGCTCCAAATATTAACTTAGATGATAATCTAAGCATAATTGGGAATTTGCATTGGCCAAAGGAAGTTGATTTTTTTACGCCAGATCCAGATAAGGAAAATAATATTTGGTTTGCACGTGATGTAAACGAGTTATCAAAAGAGCTGCGAACAGAGCCTATTTTACTAGTTTCTAGAAGCTTCAGTCCATCAATTACCCATCTCGCTCCACTTCCCATTAATACAGAAAATATACCTAATAATCATAAACAGTATGCAATCACTTGGTTTTCGCTTGCATTTATTTGGCTTGGGATGGGAGTATTTTTCATTTATAGAACGAGCGTCAATAGAGGCCGAAAAATATGAAGTACATATCTACTCGTGGGAAAGCTCCAGTTTTAAATTTTGAAGAAGCAATGTTAACTGGCCTCGCAAGAGACGGCGGTCTGTACGTTCCTCAATCAATCCCAAACTTTTTTCCAAGTGATATATCATCAATGTCAGATTTAAGTTATGAGGAGATAGCCTTTAAAGTTATATCACCCTTTGTTGGAGATTGTTTTTCTGACGATGAATTAAACAAAATCATAAATAAAGCCTATACCCAGTTTGGGCATCTAGAGCGTGCTCCTCTTGTTGAATTAGATAAAAACCATTTCCTACTGGAATTATTTCATGGTCCAACTCTAGCCTTTAAAGATTTTGCAATGCAACTAATCGGTCAATTTTTTCAAGCTGCATTAGAGCGTAAAAAATCAAGAGTAACCATTGTTGGTGCAACGAGTGGAGATACTGGTAGTGCTGCAATTGAAGCTTTTCGTGGTTTAGACGCCGTGGACGTTTTTATTTTATATCCTGATGGGCGTGTTTCAGATGTACAGAGGAGGCAGATGACAACGCCTTCCGAAAGTAATGTTCATGCAATTGCAATCAATGGTCATTTTGATGACTGCCAGGCCCGTTTGAAGGACATGTTTAATGATTTTGAGTTTCGAGATGGAGTGAATTTAGCTGGTGTGAATTCAATAAACTGGGCGCGGGTTTTAGCCCAAGTCGTTTATTACTTTTCCTCAGCGGTTAAGTTGGGAGCTCCAAATAAAAAAATTAGTTTTAGCGTGCCTACTGGAAATTTTGGAGATGTTTTTGCTGGTTTTATTGCAAAAAAAATGGGCCTCTCAATTGATCGCCTTGTGATAGCTACTAACCAAAACGATATTCTTCACAGATGTCTAAGTTCTGGTGTTTATAAAACAGATAAAGTTTTACCAAGCATAAGCCCATCTATGGACATCCAAGTGAGTTCCAACTTTGAGCGAGCGCTTTTTTATGCCACGGATTGTAATGGTAGTGAAGTTTCGAATTTGATGGAGCAACTCAAAAGCACTGGTCAATTCATTATTTCTGGAAGTATTTTAGAAAATTTGCGAGAAAATTATGATAGTGGGAGGGCTTCTGAGGATGAAACGCATTCTGAGATTGCTTATAATCACCAAAAGCATGCTGAGTTGCTGTGTCCTCATTCAGCCATAGGTGTGCTGACTGCAAGAAAACAGCGTAAAACTGGTGTTCCTATGGTTACACTTGCTACTGCCCATCCAGCTAAATTTCCAACAGCTGTAAAAAATGCAACATCAGTATTTCCTGAGTTGCCGTCTCGCATGGATAATCTATTTGACCTTGATGAGAGAATAACAAAAGTTGAAAATAATCTTCAATCCATCCAAGCTTTTGTAAAGGAACGGATATAAATATGAGCGTACATCATCATACACTAAGTAACGGGTTCCAAGTAATCACAGAACATATGCCCGGTCTTAAGTCCGCGTCTCTTGGAATTTGGATTTCTGCTGGAGGTCGGCACGAGCGGCTTGAGCAAAACGGTATTGCCCATTTTCTGGAACATATGGCTTTCAAGGGAACAAAAACAAAGTCAGCTTTGGATATAGCAGAAGCTATTGAGAACGTAGGAGGGTACATAAATGCCTACACTTCGAGAGAAACAACAGCATACTTTGTTAGAGTTTTAAATGAAGATGTTGAAATGGCAGCTAATATACTTGCTGACATTTTGAGGAATTCTGTGTTTGACAAACGTGAAGTCGATATCGAGCGTGGAGTTATATTACAAGAAATTGGCCAAACTTTAGATACACCAGATGATATAGTTTTTGATTGGTTGCAAGAAACCGCTTATCCTGAGCAGTCTTTAGGGCGATCTATTCTTGGGCCAAGTGAAAATATTTCAAGGTTCTCTAGAGAAGATTTGTCTGCCTTTGTAAACGAGCACTATAGTCCAGATAGAATGATCCTTTCTGCGGCTGGTGGGATAGATCATGATACGCTTTGCAAGCTTGCTGAAAAAGCTTTTGGTGATTTGCCGAAACCAAAAATATCGCATCAATCTAGGGCTGCAGCTTTTTCAGGTGGCGAATTTAGAAGGGATAAAAAACTTGAGCAAGCTCACTTTGCTTTAGCATTTGAAAGCCCAAGTTATAAAAGCCGTGATATCTATACCGCCCAGGTTTACTCGATAGCGCTCGGTGGTGGTATGTCCTCAAGATTATTTCAACAGATTAGAGAAAAGCGCGGGCTTTGCTACTCGATTTTTGCACAAGCGGGAGCCTTCTCTGATACAGGCTTTACTACTATTTACGCGGGTACGTCGGCCGAGCAAATACCTGATTTGGCAAATTTAACAGTAAATGAGCTCAAAAGAGCAGCTATGGACCTTTCAGAAGCTGAAGTTACTAGAGCCAGATCGCAAATGAAGGCTGGTTTATTAATGGGCTTGGAAAGCCCCTCGAGCAGAGCTGAACGGCTCGCGAGAATGATTCAAATTTGGGGTAAAGTCCCCAGCTTAGATGAGACAATTAAAAAGATTGATTCAGTAAATTTAGAAAAAGTTAGAGCTTATGCTGAGCATGTAATGACACAAGCTCCGTTTGCAATGGCTCTTTACGGTCCCATCTCATCGGCGCCATCGCTAGAAGAATTGGATGCACTTAGAGCGGCTTAATGTTTTCATTTAGGCAAAAAATTAAAATCAAAACAAGCCGGTTGATACTCAGGCCGCCCATGCATTTTGATTTTAAGAAATGGCGAGAAGTTCGGTTTTCGAGCAAAGAGTTTTTAACGCCTTGGGAGCCTAAATGGAACACTGACCATCTGACACGGAAGTCATTTTCAAATAGAGTCTATTGGACCAAGAAGGCGATTAATCAAGGTACTGGCTTACCATTGTTTCTTTTTGATAACGGCACAGATGAATTATATGGAGCTATAACCCTTGATAATATTCGACGGGGTCCGACGCAAAGTGGAACCCTGGGATATTGGATTGGTGAAGAATATGCTCGTCGCGGTTATATGACAGAAGCAATTAATGCGATTGTACAATATGCCTTTATGGATCTTGACCTGAGCCGTATCGAAAGTGCTTGTTTGGCTGATAACAAACCTTCCCGGGGTGTTCTTGAGAAATGTGGCTTTAAATATGAAGGTGTTGCTCAGGCCTACATCCAGATCAACGGGCGCTGGCGAACGCATGTTTTATATTCTGCACTTCGCTATGATCGAAGGGGTAAAACTTCTGCCGGGGTTGAGTAAAAAATGATTGAGGAAACAACGTGGCTTTGAAACCGGTGACGGAAGAATTCATTGATGAGCTAAAATTAGGCTTATCTCCTGAGGCGGTTTTGGCTGTCCCTGATGACTACTTGTCAGAGCCACGTTCTAGGTGGCGAGGGATTAGTTCAGTTCTTGTGTTGCCCCAGAATGTTAATGAAGTTTCAACCGTAGTTGGTTTGGCGAACGCTAGGAATATCCCAATTATTCCTTATGGCGGTGGTACTGGCTTAGTCGGCGGGCAAATACAAGATAAAGGACCTTCAGGCATTCTATTATCTTTGGAACGAATGAATGAGATACGGTCTCTGAATTTAGACGAAAATGTAATCACAGTGGAGTCTGGTGTGATTTTGTCTAATTTAAGAGACGCAGCAGAAGAAGCGAAAAGAATCTTTCCTCTTTCGCTGGCCTCTGAGGGAACAGCCCAAATAGGTGGAAATCTAGCAACAAATGCAGGTGGTGTTAATGTGCTCAGATATGGAAGCACAAGAAATTTATGCCTCGGTCTAGAAGTGGTTTTTGCAGATGGCTCGATTTGGAATGGATTGTCACGGCTCCATAAAGATAATACAGGTTATGACCTTAAAAATTTAATCATAGGCTCAGAGGGAACCCTAGGAATTATTACTGCAGCAACGATGAAGCTATTTCCAAAACCACTAGAGCATACAGTGGCACTAATCGCAGTTAAGTCTCCTAAGGATGCTCTTAGATTACTTTCTGAGACAAAAGATTACTTTGGTGAAACAATTTCTGCTTTTGAATTGATTAATAAAATGGGCATTGATTTTTTTAAGGAAGCAAAAGTGGAAGTCAAAATTCCCTTCTCTAAAATTCCGGAGTGGATGGTGCTATTGGATATTGGGCACCCTGGACGAAATAGTGCAGCGAAACACTCAAACGATTATTTTGAAAATATTTTAAGTAGTGGGCTTGCAGTGGATGGCGTGCTTGCAGAAAACGTTGGTCAGCAAAATGATTTATGGGCACTTCGTGAAAATATTCCAGAAGCAAATCGACGAATTGGGTCTGTATCAAGTCATGACATTTCTTTGCCATTGTCAGTAATAAGTACATTTATCGATGAAGCTAGGGTTGAAATTTCAAAACTAGGTAACTTTAGAATTAACTGTTTTGGCCACTTAGGAGATGGAAACCTTCACTTTAATATTTTCCCAAACAAAGGGGAAAAACGAGAAGACTACAATCACATCAGGCCAGAAATTAAGAAGACGGTCCACGACCTTGTTCATCTACATGGAGGATCTGTAAGTGCAGAGCATGGAATAGGGCGATTAAAGATAAATGATTTAGTAAAGTATTCTGACCCAGTTAAACTAAAGCTTAATAAGTCAATTAAAGCAGTTATGGATCCCAAGGGTATATTAAATCCAGGAGTAATTTTTGCACGCACTCATAAGATTAAGAAATAGATCTGACATTTTGAGTTTTGCTGTTTAAAACTTTAGCTTTGTTCAGAAATTTTTTTTAAACGTCTCAAATGGGACCTATAAAGTAATGGTGCCAGTATTTTGTCATAAACAAGTGCTGCTATTTCCCTAACGATAGGAAAATTGGTCAAAATAGCCAAAATTCTATATCTGGGCATTTCTGCCCAAAGCTTTCGGAATGCTGGCAAACCATGGACAACTTGTCCATCTGATATGACATGCAGGCGTTTCGCACCTTGATCTTTGCTAACACCATAAAGTGATAAATCGGTCTCGCCTAACTTATCAAAATAAAGTTCAATACCGTTTTTCTCCGCATATTTTCTATAGTGGCAGATTTCCGCGTTGCAAACTGGACAGTCTTCATTAAATAAAACTCTAGTAACCATAGGGTGCAGATAGATTTAAATAGTCATATAGCAAGTTTTAGGATTAGATTTTCAAACTGTTCAATTTTGGTTTTTTGAAATAGTTCCCCAGAGGTCATAGTCACCTGATGCTGTCACATTGACTTTGATAATATCACCCACGTGAATTTTTTCAAAATTGTCCTCAATAAAAAGGTTTCCATCAATTTCTGGTGCATCAGCTTTTGTTCTGCAGATTGCGCCTTCTTCATCTATTTCATCAACAATTACGTCAATCTCGTTACCAATTTTTTTGGTAAGCTTTTTAGCAGATATTTTCATTGCCTTTTCCATAAAAACTTCCCACCTATGCTGTTTAACTTCCTCAGATATTTGATGGGCCAAGGCATTAGACCTAGCTCCTTCAACATTTTCATACTTAAAACATCCTACGCGATCTAGTTGAGCTTCATCTAGCCAATCGATAAGAGTATTAAATTCGTCCTCGGTTTCGCCTGGATAACCTACTATAAATGTTGATCTAAGTGTGATTTCTGGGCAAATCGACCGCCATTTTTTTATTTCTTCTAAAGTGCTTACCGAAGCAGCAGGCCTTGCCATTCGTTTTAAAACTGCTGGGTGGGCGTGTTGAAAAGGAATATCCAAGTAAGGCAGTATCAATCCATCTGCCATCAGTGGGATGAGTTCACGAACATGCGGGTATGGATAAACATAATGTAGACGCACCCAAGCCCCAAGTTTACCCAAGTCATTAGCCAAGTCTTTGATATGAGACCTATGACTTTTTTCTCGTGAATATTTTAAATCTAGCCCAAAAGCACTTGTATCTTGTGATATTATAAGAAGCTCTTTTACTCCGTTATTTACTAGTTTTGTGGCCTCTTGAATTATTGCGTGTGCTGGTCTTGACTTTAACTTGCCTCTCATTTCTGGAATTATGCAAAACTTGCATTTATGATTACAGCCTTCTGAAATCTTTAAATAGCTATAGTGTCGAGGAGTTAATTTTACTCCAGTTTCAGGAAGTAAATCTATAAAGGGATCAGGTTTTGGCGGCACTATCTGATGCACTGCATCCAAAACACTTTCATATTGATGTGGTCCAGTTACAGCCAGAACACGAGGATGGGTTCCAGTTATAAATTCTGGTTCTGCTCCCAAACACCCCGTGACGATAACTCGTCCATTCTCATTGATAGCTTCACCAATTGCATCTAAACTTTCAGCTTTTGCACTGTCTAAAAAACCACAAGTATTTACTATGACAGCGTCGGCTCCCATGTAATCAGGTGAGATGCCATACCCTTCCGCGCGGAGCCTGGTAAGGATTCTTTCACTATCAACAAGTGCTTTTGGACATCCTAATGAAACCATCCCGATGTTTGGTTGTTCAGCGCTTCTATCGCTTTTTAAAGATGCTCTCGCCTGGTCGGGCCTTTTTAATGAAGGGTTAGTACTCATCTTACCTGTAGTAGCAGATATTCATCGAAGTAAAAGCCCATTAGGTTTTGTCTATTTATTCCTAACCAAAAATTATATTTAAGTTAACCAAACAACAAAAACTGGTCGAAAAGATCCACGTTTTTGTCGTTTGTTAGGCTTGATTTTCTTTATAAAAATTGATCAACTGATAATCTGCGTATTCGAGGGCACAATGCGATTTTCTGGATTAAAAATATTGAAAGAAGGTTTAACTGGAAACAAGGGTTGGACTAATCATTGGCGGGATCCAGAGCCTAAACAGGAGTATGATATTCTAATCATTGGCGGTGGTGGGCATGGCCTATCCACTGCATATTATTTAGCAAAAAATCACGGTTTGAAGAATATAGCTGTTCTAGAAAAAGGTTACCTCGGAGGAGGTAATGTGGGACGGAATACAACAATTGTCAGAGCAAATTACTTTTTGCCCGGGAACTCGGAGTTTTATTCTCACTCTCTTAAGCTTTGGGAGGGTCTGGAAGATGATTTGAATTATAATGTCATGCATTCTCAAAGAGGATTGATAAATTTATTTCATTCGGATGGGCAGAGAGATGCTTTTGCAAGGCGTGGTAATGCAATGATAAATCAAGGTGATGATGCTATCTTATTAGATAAAGAGGGTGTTCGAGATCTATTACCTTACCTAGACTTCGAGCAAACTCGTTTCCCTGTATATGGAGGTTTATATCATCCTAGAGGAGGTTCTGCCCGGCATGATGCTGTTGCATGGGGATATGCTCGGGGTGCGGATACTCGTGGCGTAGATTTGATCCAAAACTGTGAGGTTACAGGCATCGATATAGAGCAAGGCCGTGTTACGGGTGTGCAAACAACTCGTGGAACTATTAATGCCAAAAAAGTTGGTATTGTGGTTGCAGGACGCTCTGGGCAATTGGCTGCTATGGCAGGAATGAGATTACCTATAGAGAGCCATGTTCTGCAGGCTTTTGTTACTGAAGGTTTAAAACCATGTATTGATCATGTTGTTAGTTTTGGAATGGGCCATTTTTATATTAGTCAATCAGACAAGGGTGGATTAGTATTTGGTGGTGATCTTGATTTTTATGCTTCGTATGCTCAGCGGGGAAACTTACCAATGAAAGAGCATGTTATGGAAGCTGGTATGACCTTAATGCCCATGATTGGAAAAGCTCGTGTTTTACGATCATGGGGGGGGATTATGGATATGACGCCAGATGGCTCTCCCATAATCGATAAAACCGACATAGATGGTTTATATATTGATTGTGGCTGGTGTTATGGTGGGTTTAAAGCGGTTCCTGCCTCTGGTTATTGCTTTGCTCACTTAATTGCAACTGATCAGCATCATGAAGTAGCAAGTGGTTTTCGGTTGAGCAGATTTAAAACGGGTTACGGTTTGATTGATGAAGAGGGCACTGGCTCTCAACACAATCTGCATTAGAGGAAAAAACGTTATGAGAATCCTGTGCCCTATATGTGGAGAAAGAGATCGACGAGAATTTTACTATGTAGGTGATGCAAAAATAATTAATAGACCGTCTCCTGACGCTTCAGAAGATTTATGGAATGATTACCTACACAATCGCGAAAATCCAGCAGGCGTTACGAAAGATTTGTGGTATCATGAAAGTGGATGCAACTCTTGGTTAATAGTAACCCGGAATACTGTAACCCATGAGGTTAAGTCGGCCGAATTGACACTTGATTTGAAGGGTGATTTGTCGTGAGGATTGCAGGGAAAGGTCTTATAAATCGTGAAAAGACTGTAAATTTTAAATTTGATGGACGGAGTTATAAAGGGTTTGAGGGCGATACAGTTGCTTCAGCACTTTTAGCTTCAGGTAAAAAATTATTTGGCCGCTCATTTAAATATCATCGGCCAAGAGGTGTTTTAACTGCTGGTAGCGAAGAGCCAAATGCTCTTATTACCGTTGGGCAGGGAGCTTTTCAGGATCCAAATGTTAGAGCGACAACCCAGGAAATTTTCGAAGGTTTAATTACGAAAAGCCAAAATAATTGGCCAAATTTACAATATGATATTTTATCCATAAATGATCTATTTTCAAATTTTTTAGGGGCGGGATTTTATTATAAAACCTTTATGTGGCCAAAAAGTTTTTGGGAAAAAATATATGAACCTTTTATTCGGCGTGCAGCGGGTTTAGGAGCGCTGAGTGGCTTGCATAATTCAGACACATACGAGAAAGCTTACGCTTTTTGCGACTTACTGATTATAGGTGGCGGACCATCGGGGCTAATGGCTGCCAAAATTGCTGCAGAAGCTGGGTTAGACGTTATTCTCGCTGAGCAAGAGCCTATTTTTGGTGGACGACTAAATAGTGAAACAGAAAAGGTTGATGGTATTCCAGGTAGTGATTGGGCTGCTAAAATTATTGAAGAATTGAAGAAACTGGACAACGTGCGTTTATTTTTGCGAACTACCGTGACAGGCGTTTACGACCAGGGAACTTTTGCTGCAATTGAGCGAGTGGGGCATCATCTTCCCGATAGAGGGAATGATCGGCCACTTGAATGCTTTTGGAGAATTGTAGCGAAAAATAGTATTCTAGCAGCGGGGGCGATCGAAAGAGCTATAGCGTTTCCTAATAATGATCGTCCTGGAATTATGGCTGCAAGCGCAGTTCGGACGTATCTTAATCGTTTTGGAGTTTCGCCTGGCAGATCTATAGCGCTTTTCTGCAATAACAATACAGCTCACAACACGGCCAAGGATTTATTGGAAAGTGGCATAAATATCGCGGCGATCATTGATAGTCGCGAGGATAGTAAAACTGATTTAGATGTTCCCTTTTATAATGGAGCTGAAGTTTCAAATACCTTCGGCCGCCAGGGGATTAGTTCAATTGTTGTGAAAAAAAATAATGTTGAGAATAAAATAGAAGTTGACTGTTTAGCTGTCTCAGGGGGATGGAACCCAACTTTGCATCTAACTTGCCATATGAATGGTCGACCAACCTGGGATGAAAAGATCCTAAGCTTTGTTCCGGAAAATGGAGCTATTCCCAATATGGCTGTTGTGGGCGCAGCTACCGGTTGCATGGATACCCACGGTTGTTTTGTGTCCGCGCAAAAAGAGATCGACCTTATAATAAAAGCTTCTGGAAAAACTGCAAAAACGAAAAAATTGCCAAAAGCGAAAATTACAGAATATGAAATCTCCCCAAAATGGTCGGTAGATGGAAGAGGTAGGGCATGGCTTGATTATCAAAACGACGTCACAGTTAAAGATATCCAACAATCTGTTCAAGAAAACTTTAAATCAGTTGAGCATATGAAACGTTACACAACTCAAGGTATGGCAATTGATCAAGGTAAGAACTCAAATGTTGCTTCTTTGGCGATTTTGGCAGATGCGACAGGCCGAGTTATTCCTGAAACTGGCACAACTACCTTCCGACCCCCTTTTGTGCCTGTTTCAATTGCGTCCATGGGTAAAAATGCGCAGGGGATTGGATTTGCTCCCCAGCGTTTTACGACTTCTCATGTTGCCTCTGTTGAGCGTGGAGCTCCAATGGTTGAGGCGGGGCTTTGGTACCGTCCAAGCTACTTCCCAGAAGTTGGTGAAACTAATTGGCGTCAGTCATGCGACCGAGAAATCGAAATGGTTCGTACGAGTGTAGGCGTCTGTGACGTTTCAACGCTGGGAAAAATAGATATTCAGGGTCCTGATGCGCACAGGCTTTTAGACTTTGTTTATACAAATATATTTAGCACGCTCAAAGTCGGGAAGGTTCGATATGGTTTGATGCTGCGCGAAGATGGACACGTGATGGATGATGGAACAACAGCACGTTTGGCTGAGAACCACTATGTGATGACTACCACTACCGCTGCAGCAGGGCAGGTCATGCGTCATTTAGACTTTGTTCACCAATGTCTGCACCCCGAATGGGATCTGAGTTTTATTTCAGTTACTGAGCAATGGGCCCAATTCTCAATAGCTGGACCAAAATCTCAAGAGTTGATTAATGCTGTTTTGGATAAGCCAATCTCTTCAGAAACTTTTCCCTTTATGTCCTGTGCGTCTGTTGGTGTTTTGGGAGAAGCAGGTCGCCTATTTAGGATCTCTTTTAGTGGAGAGCATGGCTATGAAATTGCAGTGCCGGCCAGATTTGGCGAAAGTCTTTTTCGTTTATTAGTTTCACGTGCAGAGGAAATAGGTGGTGGGCCATATGGCATGGAAGCGCTCAACGTTCTTCGAATAGAAAAAGGCTTCATAACGCACGCTGAAATTCATGGAAGGATAACCGCTTTTGATTTAGGTATGCAACGTATGGTCTCCGAAAAAAAGGACTGTATTGGGAAAACTTCGGCTTCTCGCCCAGGTTTGCTTGACAGTGAAAGAGAGCAACTTATTGCACTTAAACCCGTTGGCTCGGTTAAACAAATTATTGCAGGTGCTCATCTTTTTGATCTTAATGATGAACCTATACGGGAAAATGATAGAGGCTATGTAACGTCAGTTGGGTTCTCTTCAACTTTTGGACATTTTATAGGTTTAGGTTTTTTTAAGGGTGGCCAAGCTAGATTAGGTGAGCAAATAAAAATGGTTGATCACCTGAGAGGTATTGAGACTGAGTGTGAGATTATTAATACTGTCTCCTTTGACCCAAAAGGAGACAGACTTCGTGATTAAGTTATTACCTAAAACAGCTGCTGCTGGGCTGACGCCTATAAAAATTTCAAATACCACAATAATAGAAATTGATACGCTTACACTTACTTCAATTTCTGCAAATAAAGGAAAGTCTGAAAAGTTATCTGAACAGTTAAAAAAATCTCATGGAATGTCTCTTCCCCACAACGGACGTGCGAGTGGTCGTGAAGGAGCAAGAGCCTTATGGTTTGGTCAGCACACCCTTTTAGTAGGTCCAAAATGTGATGAGAAATTAAATAAGCTTGCGATTTTAACAGATCAAAGTGATGCTTGGGTTGTTTTGCGTATGAGTGGTGATTTAATAGAAGATGGTCTAATGCGGTTAAGTCCAGTTGATGTAAGATTGAAAACATTTAAAGTTGGTAGTGTTGTTCGCACCGGTCTTCTTCATGTTAACGTTACAATGCATCGGGTAGGAGCAAACACAATTGATGTGTATGGTTTTCGTTCAATGGCAAAAACACTTTGCCATGAATTGTCCCAAGCACTTTCCACAACGGCTGCTCGTGGTTAAGAAATATTTAGTCAGTTAAAAGACAATTCAGACTGGACTCTAAGTAAATCTAAAACGATATTTACATTATGATTTTGCCACCCGGTTTCCTTGAAGAGTTGCGTGCACGAATAAGTGTAACCCAAGTTGTTGGTCGCAAAGTGTCTTGGGACTTGAAAAAATCAAACCAGAGTAAAGGTGATATGTGGGCTCCTTGCCCGTTCCATCAGGAAAAAACTGCATCATTTCATGTAGATGATCAAAAAGGATTTTATTATTGCTTTGGATGCCACGCAAAAGGGGATGCTATTTCTTTTGTAAAGGAAACTGAAAATGTAAATTTTATCGAGGCTGTTGAAATATTGGCTAAAGAGGCAGGTCTTCAAATGCCCGAGCAAGATCCACAGGCAAAAGAAAAATCTAGCTATAGAGATGAACTTTTCAAAATTATGGAATTGTCGGTGAGATTTTATCAGCGTTCACTAAGTTCGGCAAAAGGTGCAAGAGCTCTTGCGTACATCAATACTAGAAAATTAACTTCAGAAATTATCGACGAATTCGAACTTGGATTTGCACCTAATAATAGGACTGAATTGTTTGATTATCTCTCGGATAAAAACATTCCAGAGCAACATATAATTGATACTGGAATGTGTCTGCGCCCTGATGACGGTGGAGCGGTATATGACCGGTTTAGAGATCGGATAATGTATCCAATTCGAGATTCTCAAGGACGTTGCATAGCCTTTGGCGGTCGAGCAATGTCTCAGAATGCTCGTGCTAAATATCTTAATTCCCCGGAAACTGAATTATTTGATAAAGGTAGAAGCCTTTATAATTTTAGTACTGCTAGATCTGCCTTGAGTACAAAATCATCATTGATTGTTGCTGAAGGTTATATGGATGTTATTGCGCTTTCCCAGGCGAGTTTTAAAGCTTCGGTTGCTCCATTGGGAACAGCTATAACAAAAGACCAGCTAGCCTTGATATGGCGAATAAGTCCTAGTCCTGTGGTTGCTCTTGATGGAGATCGAGCAGGTGTTAATGCCGCTTACAGGCTCATAGATCTTGCGCTTCCGTTAATTGAGACTGGAAAAACAATCAAATTTGCACTGATGCCGGAAGGATACGATCCCGATGATCTTATAAAAGAGCGGGGTAGGGATGCCATGCAGAATTTAGTTGATGAGGCAATTTCGTTGGCTGATCTTCTTTGGAGGAGAGAAACAGAGGGGCTTTCATTTGATAACCCAGAAGCAAGAGCAGCTCTTGATAAAAAGCTAGATCAAGCATTATCAAATATTGGAGATAGACAGCTCAAATATCATTATCAGCAGCACTTTAAAGACTTAAAATGGACCGCATTTATAAAAAAGCCCGGGAAAAAATTTTCTGGTTCACAAAATAACGCTAATGCAGGCAAAGCCGTAAAAGGTTCGTTTATTGCAAATTCAAATAAGAAAAATTTCATTTCTCTGAAAGAGACTGTTATTCTTGCCATCCTAGTGAAATATCCGAGCTTAATTGATCCCAATAAAGAAAAACTTACAACAATGGCGTGGGACTCCACGGATCATATTTTGCTTTTAGACGAAATTTTGAACATGGGACACTTAGGTTCCCAAGACCTCATGGAAAATTTACAAAATAAATTTGGTGATAAAGCTCTTGTGAAACTCTTTAAACAAAACCATATAAACATTATACCCTGTCTTGGGGCGAAGGATGACCCCCAACAAGCGGAATCAATTTTATCTGATGAGATAAGCAAATTAGAAATCCAGCGAGGCTTGGATGCTGAACTAGAGGAAGTTATTAATTCTTCCGTTGAGGAGCTAGATGAGACAGCATTTTGGCGACTTGGTCAGGCAACAAAAGTAAGACAAAGTACTAATAGTTTTGAAAAGGGTGATCTTGTGAATTTTGAGATGGCTCCCAATGGCGTGAAATTGGATAGAGAAGAAAAAAGTCAGTTTGACGCACTTTTGGAAGAAATTTCCCAAGATACCTTTAATAAATCCAAAAATCGTGAAAATTAAACGTAATTTTTAGTTTATATGGGTGTGCGAATCAAAAGTTCACGCTATTGATTCGCTTACACGAATCACTCGATATGCCTCAGGAGCTAATTATGGCTGCAAAAGATACTGAAGATCGCAAAACTGATGAACAAGATGCTGACTTGTCTTTAGACATGAGCCAGGCAGCGGTTAAGAAGATGATCGCTGAGGCTAGAGAGCGTGGTTACATAACTTACGATCAACTGAATAATGTTTTACCCCCAGATCAGGTTTCTTCGGAACAGATTGAAGATGTTATGTCTATGTTGTCTGAAATGGGCATTAACATTATTGAAGATGAAGATGTTGAGGAAGAAGAAGGCCGCGTTACAGATTTGGTTGCAGTAAACCAAACTAAAGATGTTGCAGTTTCTGGTGGAGACACAGAAAAATTAGACCGAACGGATGATCCGGTTCGCATGTACCTTCGTGAAATGGGCTCCGTTGAGCTTCTCAGCAGAGAAGGTGAAATCGCAATTGCAAAGCGGATAGAGGCTGGCCGAAACACAATGATATTGGGTTTATGCGAAAGCCCGTTGACGTTTCAGGCCATTACGATTTGGCGCGATGAGCTTTTAAACGAGGATATTTTGCTAAGAGATGTCATCGATCTTGAGACAACATTCGGTAATCAAATGGGTGAAGAGGTTGATGAGCAAAAGATCATTAAAACCTCAAATGTTAATGGCGCTCCGGTAAAACAAGCTGGTGAAGAGTTAGACGCTGACGGTAATCCAATTATTAGTGATGACGATGATGATGATGACGACCAATCAAATATGTCGCTGGCAGCAATGGAAGCAGAATTAAAACCACGTGTTTTGGAGATTTTGGATCGCATAGCGTCAGATTATTCGCAATTATCTGAAATGCAGGATGACAGAATATCGGCAACATTAAACGATGGAAGTGATTTTTCCGAATCCCAAGAAAAACACTATCAATCTTTACGATCAGAAATTGTTGAACTGGTAAATGAGTTGCATCTTCACAATAACAGAATTGAGGCGTTAATAGACCAATTATACGGAATCAATAGAAGAATAATGCAGATTGATGGATCGATTGTTAAATTAGCCGACCAAGCGCGCATCAACCGTAGAGATTTTATAGAAGAGTATCGTGGATATGAATTAGATCCCAACTGGCTTGACCGTATGGCTGAAAAAACTGGTCGTGGCTGGCAAATGTTCATTGAGAAATCACGAGAAAAGGCCGAAGATTTAAGATCTGACATGGCACAAGTTGGACAATATGTAGGTCTAGACATCTCTGAATTTAGAAGAATTGTTTCCCAAGTGCAAAAGGGAGAAAAAGAGGCTCGTCAGGCTAAAAAGGAAATGGTTGAGGCTAATTTGAGATTAGTGATCTCAATAGCAAAAAAATATACTAATCGTGGATTGCAGTTCTTAGATTTGATCCAAGAGGGTAATATTGGGCTGATGAAAGCGGTTGATAAATTTGAATATCGCCGTGGTTATAAGTTTTCGACTTACGCGACCTGGTGGATACGTCAGGCCATAACCCGGTCGATAGCAGATCAAGCCAGAACTATCAGAATTCCAGTCCATATGATTGAAACCATAAACAAGTTGGTCCGCACTGGTAGGCAGATGCTTCATGAGATTGGAAGAGAGCCTACTCCTGAAGAGTTGGCTGCTAAACTCCAAATGCCTCTCGAAAAAGTTCGTAAGGTTATGAAGATTGCCAAAGAGCCAATTTCTTTGGAAACTCCAATTGGTGATGAAGAAGATTCACAATTAGGTGATTTTATTGAAGACAAAAATGCTGTGCTTCCGTTAGACAGTGCTATTCAGGAAAATCTCAAAGAAACAACTACACGTGTTCTTTCTTCTCTGACACCTAGAGAAGAGCGAGTTTTAAGAATGCGATTTGGTATAGGTATGAATACTGATCACACTTTGGAAGAGGTTGGACAACAGTTTAGCGTTACCCGAGAAAGAATTAGGCAAATTGAGGCCAAGGCTTTAAGGAAGTTGAAACATCCCAGTAGGAGTAGAAAACTACGCAGTTTTCTTGATCAATAACATTATAATTGACTGCCTAAAAATAAATTTTTGAGTTTTATTGAACATGAAAATTAAAAATTTTATTGTGTCAACGAGTGGCCCCGGTCTTTACGAAATTACAAGCCAATTAGCACAATGGATTGAGGGCGATGGTCTTTTAACGCTTTTGGTTAAGCATACTTCAGCCAGTCTTTTAATTCAGGAAAATGCCGATCCCGAGGTAAAATTTGATTTCATTCAATTTCTTGAGAAATTAGTTCCTCCCAGCTCGTCGCCAGAAATGTCTTATTTAACTCATACTTATGAGGGGCCTGATGATATGCCTGCGCATATCAAATCTGGGTTGCTGCCCTCCACATTATCTATCCCAGTAGAAGATGGTCAAATGACGCTTGGTACTTGGCAGGGGATTTACCTTGTTGAGCATCGTTTAAGTGCACGCAGGAGGGAAATTATGGCATCCCTTCTCTTGGCTTGATGTACTTCATATAGACGCTAAAAAAATATACTACACAATTTGTTGTTTATTTTTTTTTCTAACTGTGGATAAGTGTGCGCAAGATCCATACTGAGAGATTACAACAAGAGGTGTAGTGATGCGATGTCCGTTTTGTGGTAATATTGATACGCAGGTAAAAGACTCAAGACCTGCGGAAGATCATGTCTCGATAAGACGGCGCAGATTTTGTGTCGCTTGCGGCGGTCGTTTTACAACATACGAGCGTGTTCAACTTAGAGATTTAGTAGTCATAAAATCAAGTGGAAGACGCGAAGATTTTGACAGAGATAAACTGGAAAGGTCTATTCGTATAGCGCTGCAAAAACGACCTGTTGAGCATGAGAGAATGGAGCAGATGATTTCTGGCATTGTGCGTCGCCTTGAAAGTTTGGGGGAAACTGACATTAATTCAAACAAAATTGGTGAAATCGTTATGGAAGCTTTGGCACGCATTGATACTGTAGCTTATGTTCGATTTGCCAGTGTTTACAAAAATTTTCAGGCAGCTGATGATTTTGATAAGTTCGTGTCTGAACTCAGGCCACCAGATACAGACGACAAAGCCTAGTTTCAGTGTCAGATGAACGCTATATGTCATTAGCGATTTCCCTTGGTCGGCGAAATTTAGGTCAGACTTCGCCAAATCCAAGTGTCGGATGTGTAATTGTAAAAAAAGATGTAATTGTTGGTAGAGGTTACACCGCTCCAACTGGAAGGCCACATGCTGAGACACAGGCCCTAGAGCAAGCTGGTTCAGCCGCTAAAGGTTCTACTGCTTACGTAACTTTGGAGCCATGCTCTCACGAGGGGGAAACCTTCCCATGTGCGCACGCACTTGTTAAAGCGGGTATAAAACGCGCAGTTATAGCAGTTATTGATCCTGACATCAGAGTAAATGGCAAAGGGATATCTATTCTTGAGACGGCTGGGATAGAGGTTAAAGTTGGTGTCTTGTCTGATCAGGCATCTTTGGATCATGCCGGTTTTTTCTCCTCGAAGACTGAGTGTCGACCTTGGGTTACTCTAAAACTAGCAGCAAGCATCGATGGAAAGATTGCTACTAAAATAGGCGATAGTAAGTGGATAACGAGCTCCTCTGCTCGTCATTTAGTTCATAATATTAGAATGAAACACGATGCGATCATGGTTGGTAGTGGAACGGTAATATCCGATGATCCTAGATTGAATGTGCGAGATTTGGGAACTTGTATACAGCCAAACAGGATCGTGCTGAGTTCTAATTTAGAAATTCCAATAAAAAGTAATTTGGCCAAAGGAATTCGCGAACAACCAGTTTGGATATTTCATTCAAATGAAGCATCTGAGAAGCGCAAGAATGAATGGTTAGATGTAGGGGCTGACTTGTTCGAATGCCAAGTTGATAAATTTGGACTTTCGATGAAGGATATTATGCAAAATTTATCAGATAAAGGAATAACAAGATTATTTTGCGAAGGAGGCGGCAAACTTGCAGCCTCGCTAATTCGCTCCGAAATAGTTGATGAAATAGTTACATTTCATGGAGGTTTGACTATTGGTTCTGATGGATTTCCCAGTATTGGGAATTTGGGGGTTTGTTCGTTGAACGAGGCAAAACGCTGGCGACTAGATCGCACACTATCTTTTGGCGCTGAAGTTTTAAGTATCTGGCATCCAACCAATGGATATATTAAAAATTAGACTATTTATTAACTGACACACTTTTGCAGAAACCTTTTATAGGTTACTCTAGTCAAGGATTTTAAATAATGTTTGGAGCTTAATCTCAAATGTTTACAGGAATAATTACAGATGTCGGTGAGATTATAGACCTTGAAAAGAGGGGTGACCTTCGTGCCCGAATAAAAACAAATTATGATGCAAAAGGTATTGCATTTGGCGCATCTATAGCCTGCGACGGAATTTGCCTGACGGCTGTAGATTTTGGAGAAAACTGGTTTGATGTTGAAATCAGTGCGGAGACTGTCTCTAAAACTATAATAGGGTCTGGCCTATGGAAAATTAACCACCAGGTGAATTTAGAACGTTCATTAAAAGTTGGGGATGAACTTGGCGGGCATATTGTTTCTGGCCATATAGACGGAATTGCAAAAGTTTTATCTATCAAAGATGAAGGTGATAGCACCAGATTCGTTTTTGAGGCCCCTGGGGAACTAGCTCGTTTTATTGCTCCTAAAGGTTCTGTAGCTCTAAATGGTACTTCTTTGACTGTTAATGAGGTTAGAGATAATACATTTGGAATTAATTTGGTGCCTCATACAAAAAAAGTAACGTCTTGGGGTAAGACCAAAGTAGAGGATCCCATAAATTTAGAAATTGATACCCTAGCAAGATACGTCGCGCGCTTAGCGGAATATCAATAGAAACTAATATTTAATCACCTTATTTTCAAATAACGTTAATTCTCGTGGCAGAATA
>CAYMIR010000002.1:0-19829 GCA_964390655.1 uncultured Marinovum sp. | reverse complement strand
TTATTTTCAAATAACGTTAATTCTCGTGGCAGAATAAGTCGTAAATGACTTCTAAAACTCGTTTAGGTTTATCGTCGGCCAAACGATAGTATATCGTTTTGCCATCTCGCCTTGGGATAACTAAGCCTTCCAGTCTTAGTCTTGATAATTGTTGTGATACTGCAGCCTGTCTAGCTGCAATTAGGTCTTCGAGTTCAGTTACTGACTTTTCTCCGGATACAAGATGACAAAGGATCATTAATCGACCCTCATGACTGATAGCCTTTAAAAAATTGGATGCTGATTTTGCTTTTTCAACCACAACATCAAATTCGGTTGGAGTTGTATCTTTAGCGATGACTGGAAGTGGCATAACTTTTCGCCTTTTTTAAATTTAAATTATCTTAATCTTTTTTAATTAATTGTTTGTAATACTTTTGGAGCAGTATACTGCGTTTCCTTTTCCAGGATGACTTCCAGTAATTCCCAAAAAAAGTCTTCACTAGAATACCCCTCTAGCCGGCCTAATTCTTTCTCGTTCTCCATTAAAACGAATGTGGGCGTGAATATAATGTCTCTTTGTAGTCCCTCAAGTTCGTCAACTTCGGTAATATCAATGGTTTTTAATGGGGCATACTTACCCTCTGGGGTCTTTGGATATATGTGACCTAATTGGTCTTTCCACTCCAAACAGTAGTAGCAGCCTTGCTGTTCCACCATTATCAGCTCTGCTGCCATCAAGTTTCCAGAAAGAATAGGTAAAGCACAAATCAAAAAGCCGATCTTTCTTAATTGGTTCATTTTAACCCCAATTGACGGATTTACCGCTATATTACATAAATTGAATATGTGGCTTTGCAAGGATTCATTATGTTAGACGTTTCAGTTTTAGGGGCGTTTTTCGGGGGGATTTTAGTGTTCTTCTCTCCATGTATTCTCCCTATTGTTCCCTTTTATTTAAGTTATATGGCTGGTATCGGGATGGCTTCTTTTAATGAAGATGGAAAACTTCCTGACGATATCCGATATAGGGCTATTGTTTCTTCAGTTGCATTCTCGTTCGGAATAATAACTGTTTTTGTACTGCTAGGCGCGGCTGCTTTTTCTATATCTAAAACCTTTCAATCTTATATTGACGAGTTTCGATATTTAGCATCTGTGATAATTTTAGTCATAGGGCTCCATTTCTTGGGCCTTGTTCGTTTAGCATTTTTGAATAGGCAGTTTAGTTTAAAGGCTGGTGATTCATCAAATATGTCGATACCTAGTTCTTATATTGTGGGATTGGCATTTGCTGCAGGGTGGACCCCATGTGTCGGAGGTGTTCTGGCAGCAGTTTTGTTTACAGCTTCTTTTGAGGAAACGGCTCTAAAAGGTGTGGGTCTTCTCCTAGTTTTTGGTATAGGTTTGACCCTGCCTTTTGTGCTTGCTGCTACTTTTATTAAACCGTTTCTGCAATTTTCTATACGTTTTAGAGCGCATTTGAATAAGGTTGAGAGAGCAATGGGCCTGTTACTTATAACATTTGCGGTTTTATTATTTTCAAATTCGGTTAACTCGATTGCTTTTTGGATGTTGGAAATGGGCGATTGGATTAATTAGGTTTTTGGCCTGGCATAATTTTAAATAAACAGGTTTTACAAAAAACTGGAGGAAAAAATGAAAATTTATAAGAAATTAATCATACTGATTTTTCTATACCTTGTTACACCAGTATCCGCTTTTTCTGCGGAAATGGGAGATGATGGCCTCCACAAGCAAACCTGGATGCGCGATACTTTTAAAGATCTTAGGGAAGATCTTGATGAAGCCAATATGGAAGGAAAAAGATTAGTTTTAATGTTTGAGCAACGGGGATGTATTTATTGTTCAAAAATGCATAAAGATGTCTATTCTCGTGATAAGGTTTCAGATTATATCGAAGAAAATTTTTTCGTTGTACAACTTAATCTCCACGGTGATTTAGAGGTTACGGATTTTGACGGAGAGGTGCTGTCGGAAAAAGCAATGGCTAGAAAGTGGAATGTCCTTTTCACGCCGACAGTTTTGTATTTACCCCAAGAAGTTGATGACGGTTTAACTGCCCCGGAAGCCTCCGTTTCTTTCATGCCAGGCGCTTGGTCAACCGGCACTACTCTTGATATGCTCACATGGGTAAAGGAAGAGCGCTATCTTCTGGATAATGGTGAAGATTTCCAACGATATCATGCAAGAAGGATAAATGAGCGGAAAGCCGAAAAATCAAACTAGTCAATAAATTTGTTCGTTTTTATTAGTTTAATCTTGATTTTTGTAATTTGTGTAGCCTACCATGTGATTAGGAGATCATGATTTCTAATCTTGATTACTATGGGAGGAGCTATGAGGCTAATAATAATTGCGTTGGCAGCAATGGTCGCTTTAAGCAGCACTTCGATTGCCGAACCAACAGCGCCCGGAAACATAAAGTTTGGAGAAAACGGTGAAGTGGAGCTTGCTCTAACTGGTGTTGCAGGAGATGCAGCCAGTGGAAGAAAACTTTTTATGAACCGAAAAAAAGGCAATTGCCTAGCGTGCCATGTCAATAGTGATATGGCCGAACAAACTTTTCATGGTGAAGTAGGTCCAGAATTGGACGGAGTTGCAGATAGATGGAATACAGCTGAACTTCGCGGTATTTTGGTTAACTCAAAAAATATGTTTGAGGGTACTATAATGCCGGCGTTTTATAGAGATAGTGGTTATAATCGGATTTTGAAAAAATTTGATGGGAAAACCATCCTATCTGCGCAGGAAGTCGAAGATCTTTTGGCGTATGTTATTACGCTGAAAGAGTAGCGAAAGCATTGTGGTTTGTTAATTAGGAGATTGTTATGAATTTCACACGACGTGAAACTATGGCGGTGAGCGGAGCAGCTTTAGTGGCTTCTGTACTGCCGATAAATTTAATGGCGTCTACGACTGATCTTATTTCAGGTATCACGGGCGGCACCGAAGCTTCTGGTGATGGGATAAATTTGACAGCGCCAGAAATTGCGGAAAATGGTAATACGGTACCCATTTCAGTCGATGCGCCTGGAGCAGTCGCAATCACGGTGCTAGCGGCAGGCAATCCAACACCTGGCGTTGCAAAATTTAATTTTGGAGCGGGTTCAGGCTCTCAAAGCTGCACAACCCGTATTCGCTTAGCTGGAACACAAGATGTTATCGCCGTTGCTGAAATGGCTGATGGTTCTTTTTCTGCTGCCCATCAGACGGTTAAGGTCACAATTGGCGGCTGCGGCGGCTAGGCATTAGGGAGATAAAAAATGGCAAAAGGTGTAAAACCACGCGTAAAGGTTCCCAAAACTGCAGCTGCAGGGGAGACGATAACAATAAAGACTTTAATTAGTCATAAAATGGAAACCGGGCGTCGCAAAGATGGAGACGGAAATGTAATCCCGCGTTCAATAATAAATAGGTTTACCTGTGCGTTTAATGGTAAAAATGTTGTTGATGTTAATATGGAGCCAGCAATATCTGTAAATCCGTATTTTCAATTTGACGCTACTGTGCCTGAAGCGGGTGATTTCGTGTTCACATGGTATGATGATGATGGTTCAGTTTACGAAAAGAAAAAGTCGATAAAGATAGCTTAAGGTGAATTATTTTCGTTTAGAGCGAAAAAACCGTTTTTGGAGGAAAAGATCATGAAAATAACTTCACTTTTACCACTAGCATTCAGTATTGTGGCAATTTCTGGTGTTGTGACTGCAGGGGAAGACTCAACGCTTACAATTGAAGGGGAAGTATTTGTTACGAAAACGGCAGCCCCAGCACATCTTGAAAATGTAGACGAAATATTTTCTGGGTGGACATTTCGGCGAGATGAAACGCAAGCACTTCAAATGGATGACTTTGATAATCCGTCATTTGTTTTCATAGATCAAGCTTTGGATCAATTTGAAATGGTAGAGGGTTCCGTAGGTAAGGCTTGTTCTTCTTGCCATGACTCCGGTGATGGGTTCTTGGGCCTGCGCGCTAGTATGCCCAGGGTAAATTCAGCTGGGGATCTTGAGACTATTCCTGAGTTGATAAACAATTGTCGAACCGAGAGAATGGGTGCTGAAAAATGGAAATGGTCTGGTGGACAAATGTCTGCAATGCTTGGTCTTATAGGCCTTCAGTCGCGTGGAATGCCTGTCGACGTTGTTATTGATGGAAAAGCAGCCTCTTTCTGGCAAAAAGGGAAGGATTTATATTATCAACGGGTTGGTCAATTAGATATGGCTTGTTCTAGTTGCCATGAAGATAATTATGGAAACATGATCCGTGCTGATCATTTGTCACAGGGACAAATAAACGGCTTTCCGACTTATCGTTTAAAAAATGCGAAATTGAATACTATCCATGGGCGTTTTAAGGGCTGTATGAAAAATATTAGAGCCACACCGTTCAAAGAAGGTAGTGAAGAATTTAAGGCACTTGAGCTGTATGTTGCCTCCCGCGCTAACGGATTATCCGTCGAGACGCCTTCAGTTCGAAACTAAGTTTATAGTCCCCGCATCAAACGATGCGGGGATTTTTACTTAACCCATGCAATAAATTGCATGTGTCTAATTAATGGAAAATAATTGAATGTTATCTCGTCGCGATTTTTTGCAAGTATCCATGGCTGCATCTTCACTTTATGGTGCTTCTGGGTTTGGTGACTGGGCTAAGTTGGCTGCTCAACAAAAGCTAAAAGAAAACCAACTCTTGGAATTTGAAACCTTTGGAAATGTGTCGCTTATTCATGTTACGGATATCCATGCACAATTAAAGCCGATTTATTTTCGTGAACCAGAAGTAAATTTAGGGGTTGGAGATGCTTTGGGACAAGTACCCCATATTACAGGCTCAGATTTCCGGAGATTGTATGGAATTGAGGATGGATCACCGGCTCACTATGCATTAACTCATGATGATTTTATTGCTATGGCCAATGGCTATGGGCGTGTTGGTGGGTTAGATCGGGTCGCAACGGTGATAAATTCCATTCGTGCAGATAGGCCTGACGCGCTTTTACTCGACGGCGGAGATACATGGCATGGTTCATATACATGTTACCAAACTCAGGGGCAGGATATGGTGAATGTTATGAATGTCTTAAAGCCAGATGCAATGACATTCCACTGGGAATTCACGCTGGGTTCTGATCGCATTTCAGAAATTATTGAAAGCCTACCGTTTGCTGCTCTAGGTCAGAATATTTTTGACGCTGAATGGGATGAGCCAGCTGAACTTTTTCCACCTTATAAAATGTTTGAACGAGGTGGCTGCAAAATAGCAGTTATCGGTCAAGCGTTCCCATATATGCCGATTGCCAACCCTGGGTGGATGTTTCCAGAATATAGTTTTGGCATAAGAGACTCCAACATGCAGAATATGGTGGATGAAGTCCGTTCTTTGGGTGCAGAACTGGTCGTTGTGCTTTCTCATAATGGATTTGATGTGGATAAGAAAATGGCTGGCCGCGTTTCTGGAATTGATGTGATTTTATCAGGACACACCCATGATGCTTTACCAGAGCCTGTCTTAATAGAAAAAACGATTGTCATCGCATCTGGTTCAAATGGAAAATTTGTCAGCCGCGTTGATTTAGATGTCCAGAACGGACGTATGATGGGTTTTAAGCATAAGTTAATCCCAATTTTTTCCGATGTTATATCGCCAGATAAAGTAGTGGCGAACCTTATAGACCAACAGCGTGCTCCGTATTTAAGTGAATTAAATGAAGTCATCGGGAAATCAGAAAGCCTTTTATATCGGAGAGGTAACTTTAATGGAACATGGGATGATTTAATATGTGAAGCGCTTATTGAGGAGCGCGAAGCAGATATTTCGATGTCACCAGGTGTTAGATGGGGCCCCTCAATTATTCCAGGTCAAGATATAACCCGTGAAGACATCTGGAACGTTACATCAATGACGTATGGTAAAGCCTACAGAACAGAATTTACAGGAGAATTTATTCATATTATCTTGGAAGATGTAGCGGATAATTTGTTTAATTCTGATCCCTACTATCAACAGGGGGGTGATATGGTACGTATAGGCGGAATGGGCTATACAATTGATATTAATAAACCTCAGGGTAGTCGCATAACGGATATGGTGCTTTTGAAGACCGGTGAAAAAATCGATCCATCAAAAAAGTATATTGTGTCTGGTTGGGCTTCTGTGAATGAAACTACTGAGGGGCCCCAGATTTGGGATGTTGTGGAAAATTATATCAGAAGAAAAGAAACTATCTTCATTGAACCGAGTAGTAATGTCAAAGTTGTTAGGACTCAGTAGATTTTTAAAGGGAAAATAAATTATGGCGGATAATTTTTCTGATAAAAAGCCTTCTCGGCGACAATTTTTGGCCGGTGCTGCTGCTTTAGGCACAGGCGCTACGACTGCAGGCTCTTTATCAGCCAGTGATGATGACCCACTTATAACTGAGGTTCAAGAGTGGGCTCAAATAACGGGTGATGGTGTGGACGCTACTCCATATGGACTTCCAATTGAATTTGAAAAGGACGTCGTTAGGAGGAATGTTGGCTGGTTAACGGCTGATACTATAAGTTCAATAAATTTTAGTCCCATTCATGCTTTGGACGGTACAATTACCCCTCAAGGATGCGCTTTTGAACGACATCATTCGGGCGCAATCGAACTTCGAAAAGAAGATTATCGATTAATGATAAACGGTCTAGTCGATCAAGAGTTAGTCTTCACCTATGAAGATCTTGAAAGATTTCCAAGAGAGCAACATGTGTACTTTTGTGAATGTGCAGCCAATACCGGCATGGAGTGGGCAGGTGCGCAATTGAATGGCGTCCAGTTCACTCATGGAATGATACATAATATGGAATATGTAGGTGTGCCTTTAAGAACGTTACTTAATGAGGCGGGTTTGAATGCAGCTGGTGATTTGAAAGGAAAATGGATTTTTGTTGAGGGAGCTGATGCTTCTTCTAATGGACGATCTATTCCAATGGGGAAAGCCTTGGATGATGTCCTCGTTGCCTTTAAAGCTAATGGCGAGGCGCTCAGGAAAGAGCATGGTTATCCTGTTCGGCTTGTCGTCCCCGGTTGGGAAGGAAATATGTGGGTCAAATGGCTTCGCCGCGTTGAAGTTATGGATGCGCCTGTTGAAAGTAGAGAAGAAACTTCCAAGTATACTGACACTTTAGCGGATGGAATAAGCAGAAAGTGGACTTGGGCCATGGATGCAAAGTCTGTCGTTACATCGCCTAGCCCACAGTCTCCAATTTCGCATGGGAAAGGCCCGCTGGTTATTTCTGGGTTAGCATGGTCCGGCCGTGGCGCGGTAACTAGAGTAGATATTACGATAGATGGAGGAAAGAATTGGCACGAAGCTAGACTGGCTCAGCCTGGAACAAAAATGGCGCTCACAAGATTTTATCTTGATGTAGAATGGAATGGGGTAGAAATGTTTCTACAATCAAGAGCTCATGATGAAACTGGCTATGTCCAGCCCTCTAAAGAAGAGCTAAGAAAAGTGCGGGGTTTAAACTCTATCTATCATAATAACTGTATTCAGACATGGTGGATTAAATCAAATGGCGAGGTTGAAAATGTTGAAATCTCGTGAATTGTTCATGATTTCATCTGCTTGTGTTTTTGGAATTTTGCTTGTTGCTATTAATTTTGCTGATCGGTTCGTAACTCAGCTACCAGAAAATGCCAAAATTGTACCGACGGATCTTGATTCTGAATTCAAATTAATCTCAGCAGCATATGCTTCTGTTGTTGCTCCAAGAGTTGGAAAATTTGATTTGGGTCGCGTTGCTACAAAAAAAGAGGTAGCAGCCTGGAATAGAGATATTAGCCCTGATGGAACTGGTTTACCAGTTGGTTCTGGCGATGCGATTGACGGAGAGGAAATATTTTCTGAAAGATGCGCTTTTTGCCATGGTGACTTTGCCGAGGGTTTAGATAATTGGCCAGAGTTAGCGGGGGGGTTGGATACACTTGCTGATGAAGATCCTGTAAAAACAGTTGGATCATATTGGCCCTATTTATCGACGACTTGGGATTACGTGAAGCGCTCAATGCCCTTTGGCTACGCGCAGAGTTTGACCGATGATGAAGTTTACGCAACTGTTGCTTATATTTTATATTCAAATGACCTTATTGATGAGGATTTTGTATTATCCAATGAAAGTTTTTTTGATGTTGAAATGCCAAACACCAATGGTTTCATAATTGATGATAGGAAGATCGCGGAGTCACATTTTTGGAATAAAAATGTTTGTATGTCTGATTGTAAGAACGAAGTTAAAATCATAATGCGAGCGGCTGTACTTGACGTCACACCCGAGGATGAGGAAAGTTAAACCATCTCCATATCTTCTCAACAATTGAATATTTAATGTCATTCGGGTCTTTAAATTAAATTTACTTAAAGTGTTTTTTTGACAGATTACTTTTTTTTGAGTTACGCTAAGGTAAGCTAAGGGGTGATTTATGTGCTTTAGGTCTATTTTAGTCTTGTCAGCAATTTTTTTAGGGACTGCTGTGAATGCTGACCAAGCTACTGAGGAATTTATTTTACCTTCTTCTATCTTAGAAATTGAAGGTGACCTAGCCTACGGAGAGTATTTAGCTAGTGATTGTCAAACATGTCACCGGTCAGATAACAAGAATGAAGGTATCCCAGGAATAAATGGTAGGGAAATTACAGAAATCGTGTATGCTCTACATGAATACAAGAATAAATATCGCGCAAACGAAGTTATGCAAATGATGGCTGGAGGTTTAGGCGATGAAGAGATTGCAGCTTTGGCAAGTTACTTTGCCTCATTGCAGTAAATACCTGTACGTAAACGGTATGGGGAAAAGCCTTTTAGAAGGCTCTGGGCTTATCCCAGAAAAACAGTGGAGGGAAAAATATGTCGATAAATAGACGTTCATTTATACAAACTGCGGCTGCTGTTACCGCTAGTTTGTCGGCACCAATGGTAATGGCGAATGGGGGAAAACCGAGAGTTGTTGTTGTTGGAGGTGGTGCTGGTGGCGCTACCGCAGCTAGGTATATTGCTAAGGACAGCAAAGGTGCAATTGACGTAACTTTAGTAGAGCCGTCTCGCACATACTACACATGCTTTTTCTCTAATCTTTATTTAGGAGGTTTTAGAGACTTGGGCAGTATTGCGCACAGTTATGGCAATCTCGCTTCAGAATACGGGATTAATGTCGTTCATGACTGGGCTGTAGATATTGACCGAGGAGGTAAAACAGTTTCTTTAGCTGGAGGCGGAACACTCCATTATGATCGTCTCGTTCTTTCACCAGGCATTGATTTTGTTGATGGTGCAGTTGAGGGCTGGGATTTAAATGCTCAAAATAAAATGCCGCATGCTTATAAAGCTGGCAGTCAAACTGAGTTGTTAAAAGCTCAACTGGCTTCTATGCCTTCAGGTGGCGTATTTGCAATGGTCGCCCCACCAAATCCTTATAGGTGTCCTCCTGGACCATATGAGCGCGTATCTATGATTGCTCATATGCTCAAGAAATCAAATCCAACAGCTAAAATTATAGTAGCCGACCCAAAACCAAAGTTTTCTAAAATGGGGCTTTTTCAGGAAGGTTGGGCCAACCACTATGATGGGATGATTGATTGGATTGGTTCAGAATTTGGCGGAGCAAATGTATCAGTTAATCCAGAGGCGATGACAGTATCAATCGATGGTGAGGAGACAACGGTTGACGCGTGTAATGTCATTCCTGCAATGAAAGCAGGCCGAATTTGTGAGATGGCTGGCATAACAGACGGAAATTGGGCACCAGTAAGTGCTCATGATATGTCTTCTAAAGTCGATAGCAATATCCATGTTTTGGGTGATGCTTCAATGCAGGGTGATATGCCAAAGTCGGGCTTCTCGGCTAATTCTCAAGCCAAAGTTGCTGCTATGGCAATAAGAGGTGCATTAACTGGCTCCAAAGTATTCCCAGCTAAATTCTCCAATACATGCTGGTCTTTAGTCGATACAAATGATGGTGTTAAAGTGGGTGCTACATATAAAGCAACAGACGAAAAGATTGCAAAAGTTGATGGATTTATTTCCAAAACTGGTGAAACAGCTGACGTTCGTAAAGCTACTTACGAGGAGTCGCTCGGTTGGTACGCTGGTATTACAGCCGATATGTTTGGCTAAGACATTAATCCCAGCTCATTAATAAGGGCTGGGATTTTTTCCTTAAATCGGAAAAAACCATGTGTAGCATGAGGCCATGCTATCTGATCATATTCTTTTGAAATTTGAACAACATTTAACCCGCGCTTGTTTAGATTTCTGATAAATGATGCATTGGGTCCTGTTGCGGCATAAGCAACAACAATCTGTTCTATTTTATTTTCATGATACCAGTCTTCAACTTCATCAAGAGTTGAGATCACTTTAACTGCACCAATTTTATCTTTGTACCTTATCGAGACATCTTCGATTAATGAATTTACGAATGTATGTAGCGAATTTGCACATGACCAGGGGCTTATTTGATCCAAATTGTTTACGGCAATAGTACTTTCAATTCTTAAACCATTTAAAACTGGTGAAAGTTCTAGGTCGTCATTATGTATCAAAAGCCCAGTTTTTAAATCTGAGTTTGGTAAGTTATTGAGGTGTAACATTGATCTATTTGGATGAGGTTGTCCTTTTAATGCTGTAGCTGAGCTTGCTAGCCCAACTGGATCAAATCTATCGTCTGTAAATTTAGAAATATTATCTCTGCGCGCCAGGTAAGTTTTTCCTTGCGTTTGCAGGCCTGCAACCCATCTCCAACTTAACGTATTAGAAGCTGGATCTCCGTCCAGCAAATGACGCAGAAAGAAATCTGCACCCAGTTGCCAGGGTAAATTTAATGTAAAAATCCATATTGATGCAAACCACATGCGGGCGTGATTATGAAGATATCCAGTTTCTTTCAGTTCGCATGCCCAAAAATCAAAGCAATCTATATCGGTTTTACCCTCACACGCTGTTTCCCACGATTTGCGTAAGCCCGCTTGTGTCATGATCTGATTTTCTAATCGGCTCAAATCGTTTTGGTAATCTAGCCAAACCGACGGTCTCATTTCCAGCCAACCTTTCCAGTAAGTTCGCCAAAATACTTCTTGTACAAATTTTTCCGACGAAGAAAGGCTATGTTTACTTAAAATAGCCTTCAAAACTTCTGCTTCAGTAAGAATCCTCCGCCTTATAAAAGGAGATAATTGGGAAACATAACTATGGTTAGATGGGCCAAAGTCATAATTTCTTTTGTTTCTGTAACTTAGGGCTGCTTTCGGAATAAAATCTGTAAGCTTTTTGAGCGCTGTTGCTCGACTTGGATTTTTATGTAGGGGTGCACTCTTTAACATCATAGCTAAGTAGCTGAGAACTAGAGAAGTTCAAGTTTTTACTAAGAAACATAAACTTTTTTATTTTAATTTGTGTCAATTGTTTGTGACCTCTTGAAGCTTTGGCATGGCGCTACTAACATTAGATATATAATAATTGTAATGCGCTTCAGAAAAGGCAGGCCCTATGAACGATCCAGCAGAATTTTACATGAACACACTAGTACCAATGGTAGTCGAGCAAACCAGTCGAGGGGAACGTGCTTACGACATATTTTCGCGTCTTTTAAAAGAGCGGATTATTTTCCTCAATGGTGCAGTGCATGATGGCATGTCCAGTTTAGTTGTAGCCCAGCTGCTACATCTAGAGGCTGAAAACCCATCTAAAGACATTAGTATGTATATTAACAGTCCAGGCGGCGTAGTTACCTCTGGTTTATCAATTTATGATACTATGCAGTACATCAAACCAAAGGTCTCAACATTAGTAATTGGGCAGGCGGCTTCAATGGGCTCTTTATTGCTGACTGCAGGAGAACCAGGCATGCGATACTCATTACCTAATAGTCGGATAATGGTGCATCAACCTTCTGGCGGCTATCAGGGACAGGCAACGGATATAATGATACATGCGGAAGAAACGCTTAAATTGAAAAAACGATTAAACGAAATATACGTAAAGCATACTGGCCAGTCTTTGAAAACAGTTGAGGCGGCCCTTGAACGAGATAATTTCATGGCAGCAGAAGATGCTAAGAAATGGGGATTGATCGACGAAATTGTTACGCAGCGAACAAGCAGTGACGAAGAGTAAATTGGCATCACATTTGCTTTTTAAAAATAAAATATGAATTTTGCCATTGTAGACAGTGAAAGCCTGACTTAAGCTGTGGATAAATATGGGCACCGACTAGGACAAAGGACCGGGTTTAATGTCAACGAATTCTGGCTCTGATAGTAAAAACACTCTCTACTGCAGTTTCTGTGGTAAAAGCCAGCATGAAGTAAGAAAACTCATTGCTGGGCCCACGGTATTTATATGTGATGAGTGCGTTGAACTCTGCATGGACATTATCCGTGAGGAAACCAAATCAACTGGTTTTAAATCTTCAGATGGAGTGCCAACTCCCAGAGAAATCTGTGGTGTTTTAGATGACTATGTTATTGGTCAGGCAATAGCAAAACGTGTCCTTTCTGTAGCCGTGCATAATCACTATAAGCGGCTAGAACATTCTGCAAAATCGGGTGATATAGAGCTTTCTAAGTCAAATATATTATTGATTGGTCCCACAGGCTGTGGGAAAACACTCTTAGCCCAAACTTTAGCTCGTATTCTTGACGTACCTTTTACCATGGCTGATGCAACTACACTAACTGAAGCCGGTTATGTAGGCGAGGATGTTGAGAATATAATTTTAAAACTTTTACAAGCTTCGGAATATAATGTTGAGCGTGCTCAACGTGGAATAGTCTATATTGATGAGGTTGATAAAATAACTCGGAAGTCTGAAAACCCCTCAATTACACGCGATGTGTCTGGCGAAGGTGTTCAGCAAGCTTTGCTAAAGCTAATGGAAGGTACAGTAGCTAGCGTGCCCCCGCAAGGTGGAAGAAAGCACCCGCAGCAAGAGTTTCTGCAAGTAGATACTACTAATATTTTATTTATTTGCGGTGGGGCATTTGCGGGTCTCGATAAAATTATTGCTCAGCGTGGTAAAGGCAGCGCCATGGGTTTTGGAGCAGACGTTCGAAATGATGATGAGCGCGGTATTGGAGAAATATTCAAAGATATTGAGCCTGAAGATTTACTAAAGTTTGGGTTGATTCCAGAATTTGTTGGAAGGCTACCGGTACTTGCGACGTTGGAAGATTTAGATCAAGATGCCTTGGTAACAATACTAACAGAGCCTAAAAATGCTCTGGTCAAGCAATATCAAAGGCTTTTTGAGTTAGAGGACACTAAATTAAATTTTACCGACGATGCTTTAAATGCAATCGCAAAAAGAGCAATTGAGAGAAAAACAGGGGCTCGAGGTTTAAGGTCTATCCTTGAAGAGATATTGCTTGATACCATGTTCGATCTGCCTGGACTTGATGAGGTAACTGAGGTCGTTGTAAATGAAGAAGCTGTATCTTCAGAGTCCAACCCGCTCATGATTTATGCTGAAAATCAAAAAGAAGACCAATCCGCTTAATGTACTTGTCTGGGCGTATGGACGTCGTGAAATTTCTATTGCATAAAAGAATTGGAAATATCGGAGTATAATATGGGTGTATTTGGCTTCCTATCTAGAGCCACAACATGGTGGAATAGAGAAACATTAGGAACTCAACTTTATACTTGGCGCAAGGGCGTTAAAGTAGGAGAGGATAGCGCAGGTAATATTTTTTTTAGAGACAAGGACGACCGTCGTCGGTGGGTTATTTTCAATGGGGAAGTTGAAGCTAGCCGGGTAAGTGCTGAGTGGCATGGTTGGCTTCATCGAACGTGGGATGAACCACCGACGGAAAAGCCTCTTCCTAAAAAATCCTGGGAAATTGACCATAAACCTAATGTAACTGGTAGTTTAGCGTCTTATAAACCAGCCGGTTCTATAAACCGGCGAGATATAAAAGAGCGTCGTGATTACGAGGCTTGGAGGCCGGAGTGAATCGATGAAAGAAAATAAACTTGAGGTTATTATTGGAGCGGCTGTCCTCTTGGTCGCCTTAGGGTTCGTTGTTTTTCTTTATCAGTCAACTGGTCTTTCAGTTTCGAACTCCAAACATTATGAGCTAAAAGCTGATTTTCGATCAGCCGATGGAATTCATGTAGGAACTGATGTTCGTTTAGCGGGCGTTAAGGTTGGTACTGTGAGTGATCTGGGCCTTAACGCAGAAACTTATCGAGCTGAAGCTGAGCTTTCTATTGAAAATAAAATAGATATTCCAGATGACAGTGCTTTGACGGTAAGTTCTGAAGGTTTATTGGGTGGAAATTTTATAGAGATTATACCAGGCGCTTCTTATGAATATATGCAGCCGGGAGATGAGTTTCTTGATACACAGGGTTCTGTAAGCCTTATTTCTTTGTTACTGAAATTTGTATCAGGAAGCGATAATTGAAGAAGCTGATATTCTTTATAACTTTTCTTCTTTATCCGTTTTATAGCATTAATGCTCAGGAGCAGACCAATATAGCAGATGGCGCTCTGCTGAGGGGTTTGGACAAGGTAAGTGGAGAAGTCATTGATTTTGGTATAAAATCAGGTGACACCTACCTACTTTGGAAACTTGATATAACGCTTTCTGAATGCCGTTATCCAATCAGTAATCCCGTGGGTGATGCCTTTGCACACCTTACGATTTCGCCAGATAAATCTGAGGGTGATTTGTTTAAGGGATGGATGGTGGCATCATCACCGGCGCTTAACCCCTTAGAACACGCACGCTATGATGTTTGGGTGCTTCGATGTGCTATGGTTTCAACATCAGCCGAATAGTTACTATCTAAAAAAGTGACACTCTTATTTAATGCCTTATCTAGTTCAATTAAATACTGAGCTTGCGTGATTTCAATTGCACCTAAACTTGCTAAATGCTCGGTCAGGAATTGGGTATCAAATAAAACGAACCCAGTTTTTAGAAGCCTATCATGTAAATAGGTTAGGGCGATTTTTGAACCATTGGAGACTTCAGAGAACATACTTTCGCCAAAAAAAGCAGCGCCAATAGCTACGCCATAAATACCCCCAATGAGACGATTATCTCTCCAAACTTCAACTGAATGGGCAAATCTGTCATCGTGTAATTTGCAATAACAATTGTAAATATCCGAGTTGATCCAAGTTTCGTTTCTGTCAGCACATTTCTCTACAACTTTGGCAAAACATGAGTTTATCGTTATTGAATAATCTTTTTTAAGTATGGCTCGCTTTAGTGATCGTGAGATATGAAAATTTCCTAACTGAAATATCCCACGCTTTTTTGGTTGGATCCATTGAACTTGTTTTGCATTTCGGCTTTCAGCCATTGGGAATAAACCCTGCTGGTAGGCAAATAAAAGAACTTCTGGGGACAGATATTTAACCACCTTAAACCTCAATTAATCAATAATAACGTAGATAATAAAGGTTGAACTTATGTATTTGGTCTGAAATTTTTATCCAGCCATTTTTCCAGCCAATGTATATTATAGTCGCCATTTTGGATGTCTTCTTCTTCTAATAGAGATCGAAAAAGGGGTATTGTGGTATCAATTCCATCTATAATTATCTCGGATAAGGCTCCGCTTAATCTCGCTAACGCCTCTGATCTATCTCTACCACGTACAATAAGTTTTCCAATCAAGCTATCATAATAAGGTGGTATGTTGTATCCCACGTAAATAGCGCTATCAGTTCTTACACCCAATCCGCCAGGTGCATGATAAGCAGTTATTTTTCCTGGACAGGGACTAAAACTTGGGATTTTTTCAGCGTTTATCCGAACTTCAATAGAGTGACCCTTTATAGATAAATCTGCTTGTCTAAAATTCATTTCTAATCCGGCCGCTACGCGGATTTGTTCGCGTACTATATCAACACCAAAAATACTTTCGGTAATTGGATGCTCTACCTGAAGTCTTGTATTCATTTCAATGAAATAAAACTCACCATTTTCATATAGAAATTCAATTGTACCTGCGCCAATATAATTAATTTTAGCCACTGCTTCAGCGCATGTTGCACCTATTTTTTCGCGTTCTTTTGAGGATATGCAAGGGCCTGGGGCCTCTTCAAAAACTTTTTGGTGGCGTCTTTGAAGAGAGCAATCTCTTTCGCCCAAATGAACAGCTTGACCTTTGCCGTCTCCAAATACTTGGATTTCGATATGTCTAGGGGTGGTTAAATATTTCTCGATGTAAACTTGATCGTTTCCAAACGCAGCTTTTCCTTCAGCTCGTGCAGTCATGAAGGCTTGTTCAATTTCTGCTTCAGAATTTGCGACTTTCATTCCTCTGCCGCCACCTCCTGCCGTAGCTTTAATAATTACTGGATAACCAATATCGGCTCCAATATTTTTTGCTGTACTAACATCAGGAACTCCGCCATCTGATCCTGGAACACACGGAACGCCAAGATCTCTCATTGTGTCTTTAGCCATAATTTTATCACCCATGATGCGAATATGCTCCGCTGTTGGCCCGATAAACTTTATTCCATGATCCTCAACTATCTGAACAAACTTTGCATTTTCCGACAAGAATCCATACCCAGGATGAATTGCTTCCGCTCCAGTAATTTCACATGCGGCGATAATCGCGGGCATAGATAAATAACTCGAAGTTCCAGCCGCCGGGCCAATACACACACTTTCGTCTGCCATTCGGACGTGCATGGCGTCACTATCCGCTGTTGAGTGAACTGCGACAGATTTTATACCCATCTCACGGCAGGCTCGAATAACCCGGAGGGCAATTTCTCCACGGTTTGCGATTAGAACTTTATTAAACATCGTCTGCACTATTCAATAATTGCAAGTGGAGAACCGAATTCAACAGCGGCTCCATCCTCAACTAAAATGCGTTTTACAATTCCAGATTTTGGAGCAGGGATTTGATTCATCGTTTTCATAGCCTCTACGATCAGCAACGTATCTCCCTCTGAAATACTTGCACCAACCGAAATAAATGCGGGGGCACCGGGCTCTGGTTGCATATATACAGTGCCGACCATAGGAGATGTAACCGCGCCTGGATGATTAGCAGGATCATCACTACTAGCGTCAGAAGCCTGTTGAGTGTCAGAGACAGGTGTAAGGCCTTGTGTAGGAGCTGCTGCTATTGCTGGATTGCTAATAGGTGCTGTTGATACTACTTGACTGCCTCTTGCGACCCTTACTGTTAAGCTATCATCCTGGCCAAATTCCCGGTTCACTTCAACTTCGTTTAGATCATGCTCTCTAAGTAGAACTGCTAATGCTTCAATAAATTGGACGTCTTTGTCTCTATTATTTTTTGTCATATTGCCCTCATATGCGTTTTGCTAAATTTCAGCAATTTGCGTTTGTATAAAGCAAGGTTGCTGCTGTGAAAAGAACTTGCAGTAAAACTTACTCAAAATTTTGGGATATTTTAACATATTTAGAGAGCTTTATTAATGTAAAGTGCTTGCTTAATAATATAACACCTACAATTTTGTTATCAGCAATCGATTTTTAAATATTGAGGGAAGACTTTATGAACTTAGCGATTTGGTTAGAGAGAACGGCTTTGAAACACCCAAATCGAGAAGCTTTATTTTTGGGTTCTGAATGTATTGGAACATACAAAGATTTCTGGCGAGCTGTTTGTGCCTTGAGAATTCATTTAGAAAAAGAAGGGATTAAACGGGGCGACAGAGTAGCTGTATATATGTCAAACTGTCCTGAATTTTTGGTGGCGTTCTATGCAATTTGGTCAATGGGTGCAGTTATTTTACCTATTAACTGTAAGCTTCATATGCGAGAAGTTAGCTGGATTTTAGATAATGCAGAGTGTTGGTATGTTTTAAGTGATTCTGTTCTTTATTCTGAGATAGATCTTCCCAATATCACTATATTCACTCCAAAGTGGGATGATTTATCCAAAAACACACATGTTGCGCCAGTTTCATGTTCTTTTAATGATCTAGCCTGGTTGTTTTATACTTCTGGGACAACGGGTAAACCTAAAGGTGTGATGATAACACACGGTATGATCAAGACTATGGCTTTGTCATATTTTGCTGACGTTGATCAAGTTTATCCCTCGGATACAACGCTTTATGCCGCTCCTATGTCCCATGGAGCGGGATTGTATAGTATTATGCATGTATTGGCTGGTACCAGGCATGCGATACCTTTGAGTGGTGGTTTTGACGAAGAGGAGATCTTTAATTTAGCGGAAAATTTAAACAATATACACATGTTTGCAGCTCCAACAATGGTAAAACGGCTAACGAACTTTGCCAAAAAAAACAATAAAGGGGGTAGTGGGTTTCGCACTGTAGTTTACGCTGGGGGGCCTATGTACTTATCGGATATAATTGCGGCGGTTGAGCAGTTTGGTCCAATATTTGTGCAAGTTTATGGGCAAGGTGAATGCCCAATGGGTATAACAGTTCTTCCAAGATATGAAGTCGCAGATCGAAAATCGAAAAAATGGAAAGAGCGGTTGCAGTCTGTAGGATATGCTCAATCTGCAGTTGAAGTCAAAATAGGTAATAAGACTGGCGGTATTTGTGAACCTGAGGAAATAGGGGAAATTATGGTGCGAGGCGATCTCGTCATGCCAGGTTATTGGGACAACAGAGACGCCACTTCAAAAACAATTATTGATGGTTGGTTAATGACTGGAGATGTAGGTTCCATGGACGAGGATGGTTATGTAACTATGCATGATCGTTCCAAAGATATGATTATTTCTGGCGGATCCAATATATATCCGAGAGAAATTGAGGAAATTCTACTTTTGCATACATCTGTAAGCGAAGTTTCAGTAGTTGGCAGAGAGAATGATGATTGGGGTGAGGAGGTTGTTGCATTTATTGTCACAGAAAAAGGACATGAGTTTTTGCCTGAAACTCTTGATAAACACTGCCTTGAACACATTGCTCGGTTTAAGAGACCAAAAGACTATATCAATATAACTGAATTACCAAAAAATAATTATGGAAAGGTATTAAAAACTATCTTGCGAGAAAACTTAAAGCAACGCACTTAGGGCAAATTTAATAGCGTTTATCTTAGTTGTATTGTTGAGCCAGTTAAGCGTCATTCATTCTATTTGTAATAAGATCATCTACAACAGCAGGTTCTGCTAAGGTAGATGTATCTCCTAAAGAGCCGTAGTCGTTTTCTGCGATTTTTCTCAGTATACGCCTCATAATTTTGCCAGATCGCGTTTTTGGTAAACCAGGTGCCCACTGAATGAGATCTGGAGAAGCAATTGGTCCAATTTCGGTGCGAACCCAATTTTTAAGTTCTAACCGAAGTTCTTCAGTAGGGATTTCTCCCGACATTAATGTCACATAACAATAAATGCCCTGTCCCTTAATATTATGGGGAAAACCAACCACTGCCGCTTCTGAAACTTTAGGGTGAGCAACAAGTGCGCTTTCAACCTCTGCAGTCCCCATTCTATGACCTGAAACATTGATAACATCATCTACTCGGCCTGTAATCCAGTAATATCCGTCACTATCACGACGACAACCATCTCCAGTAAAATAATACCCTTTGTAATCACTGAAGTAAGTTTTAACAAAGCGGTCATGATCGCCATAAACAGTACGCATTTGCCCGGGCCAACTATCTTTGATACATAAAACACCCTCTGCTTCTGTGTCATTTATTTCTTGGCCTGTCTGTGGATTTAAAATGGCTGGTTTAATTCCAAAAAATGGATTTGTCGCTGATCCAGGTTTTGTATCTGTCGCGCCGGGAATTGGTGTCAAAAGGTGCCCACCAGTTTCAGTTTGCCACCATGTATCAACAATTGGGCAATTTCCTTTTCCTA
>CAYMIR010000001.1:0-65729 GCA_964390655.1 uncultured Marinovum sp. | reverse complement strand
TGCCGGAAAGTCTTAGAGTTGATACGACTTCATTATAGGCTTTGGTTTGGTCGTCAGAAAAATAAACTACGTCGCTTGGCATAAACAATTGTTTATACTTTTGCCCAGAATTAGGCCACTCATATTCTTATTTTATGAGTGACCTATCTATCAGAAAAAGATTTGAATAATATTTTGTGTTCCATGCTGGAGCGCAAAATCCTAAACCAAAATCGTGAGCGAAACGATTTATTATTTATTTTTTAATCGATTAAAGCTTCTGACAAAGTGCTAAGACCCTTGCGCGGAGATTGTACCAAAACTGCCATATTTCCTGGCTTGTGTTCATTTCTGCGCATTTTCATGTGGGCCTCAGGTATCTCATCCCAAGAGAAAACTTCAGACATACATGGATCTAGTCTTTGCTCAATCATCAGTTGGTTAGCTGCGGAGGCCTGCTTAAGGTGTGCAAAGTGGCTACCTTGGATCCTTTTTTGGTTCATCCATACATAACGGGCATCCATGGTAAGGTTATACCCAGTCGTTCCCGCACATATCACTACCATTCCACCTGTCTTACATACGAAGGTTGAAACTGGAAAAGTTGTTTCCCCAGGATGCTCAAATACCATATCAACATTTACGCCCTTTCCAGTTATGTCCCAAATTGCTTTGCCAAATTTTCTGGCTTCAGCAAACCAATCCTTGAATTCGGGGCTGTTGACTGTGGGCAATTGTCCCCAGCAATTAAAATCTTTCCGGTTAATAACCCCTTTAGCGCCTAGTTTAGTTACAAACTCTCGTTTATCTTCGTCCGATATAACGGCTATAGCGTTAGCGCCAGCAGTTTTAATCAATTGAATTGCGTAAGAACCCAATCCACCAGATGCACCCCAAACCAAAACATTTTGGCCAGGTTTCAAATCATGAGGCTGGTGACCAAAAAGCATTCGATAGGCCGTTGCCAAGGTCAATGTATAACAAGCACTCTCTTCCCAACTTAAGTGTTTAGGACGGGGCATAAGTTGTTGGCTTTGCACGGCTGTAAATTGAGCGAAAGAGCCATCCGGAGTTTCATAACCCCAAATCCTCTGGCTGTTTGAATACATTGGGTCACCACCGTTACACTCTTCATCATCACCATTATCTTGATTGCAATGTATCACAACTTCATCGCCTACTTTCCAGCGGGTCACCTTATCACCTACGGCCCAAACAACGCCAGAAGCGTCTGAACCGGCAATATGATATTCGGCTTTATGTACATCAAATGGGCTTATAGGAACACCTAGACCAGCCCAAACACCATTATAATTTACGCCAGCGGCCATAACCAAAACTAAAACGTCGTGACTATCTAGTTTGGGCGTATCAACAATTTCAATTTTAAATGATTGGTCAGGTTCGCCATGTCTCTCACGGCGTATCGTCCAAGCTAACATTTTTGGAGGAACAAAGCCTATAGGAGGGATCTCTCCTATTTCATAAAGATCTTTTTCAGGTGCATCATAGCGAAGTAAAGAATCGTTTGCATCTAAAGCCATTTTTTCCTCCATCAATTTGAATCATCGCGAAATATTGTTTCGCAGCAAGATCACTATAATTTTATAAGTAATTTTACAACCTATTTTCACTATAATTAGCAATTTTATTTCAAAGGTAAAATATTATTTTTATAACTAACTGTTTTATATACTTTTATTTTTGAAAACCAAAAGCCGCAAGCTCTAAAAAAATGATTGTTTTACCGCTTACTAGCGCAGAAAATTGACTTTTTTTTAAATTTTCTAAATAAAGATGGAATTAAATGAAATATTATTATCCGGGAAAAATCAGTTGTGAATAAAGAAAAAGATAGGCCTTGGTTAATAAGAACATATGCTGGGCACTCCACAGCAAAAGCCTCAAACAAACTGTATCGTTCAAACCTAGATAAAGGACAAACCGGTCTTTCCGTTGCGTTCGATCTTCCAACTCAAACCGGATATGACAGTGACCACATATTGGCGCGAGGAGAAGTTGGAAAAGTTGGAGTGCCTATTAGCCACCTAGGGGACATGAGAACGCTTTTCGATCAGATACCATTAGAGGACATGAACACCTCCATGACTATTAATGCGACCGCTCCATGGTTGTTGGCACTTTACGTGGCCGTAGCCGAGGAACAAGGAGCTGACATATCTAAACTAAAAGGTACTGTTCAAAATGATCTTGTAAAAGAATATTTGAGCCGAGGAACATATATTTGCCCACCCAAGCCATCGATGAAATTAATTGGAGATGTAGCAGAATATTGCTTCAATAGCATTCCAAAATGGAACCCAATGAACATTTGCTCATACCATTTGCAAGAAGCAGGCGCGACACCTGAGCAAGAGTTAGCTTATGCGCTCGCAACTGCAATATCAGTTTTAGACGAGCTAAAAAGCCGAGTTCCTAAAAACGAATTTCCAGAATTGTGTGGCAGGTTGTCATTTTTTGTAAATGCCGGCATCAGATTTGTCACAGAGATGTGCAAAATGAGAGCATTCGTTGATCTATGGGATGAGATTTTAATAGAACGATATGGCGTTGAAGATCCAAAGTTTAGGCGCTTCCGATATGGTGTTCAAGTAAACAGCTTAGGTTTAACTGAGCAACAACCAGAAAATAATGTTTACCGCATTTTAGTCGAAATGCTTGCGGTCACATTATCAAAAAAGGCAAGAGCAAGAGCAGTTCAGCTTCCTGCCTGGAATGAAGCCTTAGGTCTTCCAAGGCCTTGGGACCAACAGTGGTCTATGAGAATGCAACAGATCATGGCATTTGAAACAGATCTGTTAGAATACGAAGATTTATTTGATGGCAACCAAGTCGTGGAAGCAAAAGTAGAGTCTTTAAAGGAAAGCGCACGTTACGAGCTTCATACGATAGAGACGCAGGGTGGCGCCTTAAACGCGATAGAATATATGAAGTCACGGTTAGTGGAAAGTAATACCGATCGATTACAAAATATTGAAAGAAATGTGACGACAGTGGTTGGTGTTAACAAGTTCACAAAAACTGAGACGTCGCCACTGGTTTCAGGTGACGGTGGAATAATGATTGTCGATCCGGCAGTTGAGAAGGATCAAATTGATCGTCTTAACCTATGGCGAAGCAACCGGAATGAAAAATTGGTGAACAAAGCGTTACTCAGCTTAAGGCAAGCGGCACTAAATGGAAAAAATATTATGCCTCATAGTATTGAGGCGGCCAAAGCTGGGGCCACCACAGGCGAATGGGCGCAAGAAATGAGAGATATCTATGGCGAGTATCGTGGTCCAACTGGAGTAGCAACGGGTATATCAAATAAGACAGATGGCTTAGACGAGCTTCGCAGTGCCGTTGATGCTGTTAGCGATAAGTTAGGTGAGAGATTAAAATTTTTAATGGGCAAACCAGGTCTAGATGGACACTCAAATGGTGCTGAACAAATAGCATCCAGAGCTCGTGACTGTGGAATGAAAATCGAATATCAAGGGATCCGTTTGACCCCACAGGAGCTTGTGGAAAACGTCAAATCCACAAAAGCTCACGTAGTTGGCCTTTCCATATTATCCGGAAGCCACATTCCACTAGTTCAGGATATGATCAATCTCTTAGCAGAGGAAGGGTTGACAAAAATTCCAATTATTGTTGGCGGTATCATTCCAGAAGAAGACAAAATAAAGTTGTTAGAGATGGGAATTTCGAAAGTCTATACGCCCAAAGATTTTGAAATGAACACCATAATGATGGATATAGTAAATTTAGCTGAACCAAAAGAACTTGCTGCGGAGTAATAAATATTTATCGGAAGAAATTGTTTTAAAAGCTGATTGAAAAATAATAGCCGAAATGAAATAAAATAGTTCAGATGAAATAAGTTTAAGCTGTTCAAAATGAAAATACGTCCCTTAGCTAAAGCCGATTACGAAAAGTGGCGAATGCTGTGGGTTTCTTATTTAAATTTTTATGAAACCTCTTTGAAGGCCGAAGTTATAGACGAAACCTTCAGAAGATTTATTGATAATAATCAAGTCAGGCAGAATGCACTAGTTGCTGAAAATAAAGGCGATCTAATTGGTTTAGTGCATTATGTTTTTCATCTTGATACTTGGGAAATTCAAGAAGTTTGCTATTTACAAGATTTATTTGTCATCCCTCAAAGTCGAGGCAAAAAAATAGGTCAACTCTTGATAGAATCCGTATATGAAAGAGCTGATAAATATGGGGCTCCGTCTGTCTATTGGCTGACGCAGGAGTTTAATGTGCCAGCACGAAAACTTTACGATCGACTGGCAGATTTAACGCCATTTATACATTATGAACGAAGGAACAAATTATGACACCTCATATAAATGCTTCTAAAGAAGATATAGCAGAAATAGTATTGATGCCAGGTGATCCGTATCGCGCCAAATGGGCTGCAGAGAATTTTTTAACCAGGCCCAGATTGATTAATCAAGTGAGAGGAATGCTAGGGTTTACAGGGCAATATAAAGATACCGAAATCACCATTCACGGTTCCGGAATGGGCATGCCATCTCTTTCCATATACGTAAATGAACTTATACGAGAATATGATGCTAAAACCCTAATAAGAATAGGTTCTTGCGGGGGAATGCAAGAACACGTAAAAATTCGCGATATAATTTTAGCTCAGACGGCATCATCCATACAAACGCCTTCCTCTGGAATTTTTCGCGAATTAAACTTTGCTCCATGTGCTGACTTTGATTTACTTTCGGCTGCAGCGGAAGCATCAAAAAAGAAAAAAAGTAAAACACATATAGGAGGCATTTATTCCTCTGATGTTTTTTATGACGAGAGACCAGATCTTAATGAGCAAATGGTTCGGCATGGGATCTTGGGAGTAGAAATGGAAGCCGCTGAACTTTATAATTTAGCCGCTAGACGGGGGTGCAGAGCTTTAGCTGTTTTGACAGTATCGGATCACTTGCAAACAGGCGAGGCACTTTCACCAGAAGATCGGCAGAATTCATTTGGCGATATGGTAGAAATAGCACTCGAGGCGGCAACTTCTCTTTGATATTAAGGAATTAAGAGAACTTAATTTGTTTTTTCTACCATTAACTTTTTAACTTCAGCTATTGCCAATGCTGGGTTTAGGCCTTTTGGGCAAGTTTTTGCACAGTTCATTATAGTGTGGCAACGATATAACTTGAAAGGATCTTCTAAGTCTTCAAGTCTCTCACCAGTTGCTTGGTCTCTACTGTCGATAATCCAGCGATAAGCATGTAAAAGCGCTGCTGGGCCTAGATATCTATCACTATTCCACCAATAAGAGGGGCACGATGTTGAGCATGAAGCACACATCACGCATTCGTAAAGTCCGTCCAACTTTTTTCTATCTTCTATAGACTGCTTCCACTCCTGAGCCGGCCTATTTGTTTTTGTTTCTAACCAAGGCATAATAGAAGCATGTTGCGCATAAAAATTTGTTAGATCAGGAATTAAATCTTTAATAACTGGCATATGAGGCAATGGATAAATGTTTACGTCACCCTTAACTTCGTCAAGTCCATAGATACATGCCAAGGTGTTGATACCATCAATATTCATAGCACAAGACCCACAGATACCCTCGCGACAGGAACGTCTAAATGTCAAAGTAGGATCGATCTCACTTTTAATCTTTATCAGAGCATCGAGTATCATTGGGCCGCATGTATCCAGATCAACAAAATATGTATCAACACGCGGATTTTCGCCATCGTCAGGTGACCAGCGATAGATTTTAAACTTGCGAATATTAGATGCACCTTCCGGTTTTGGCCAGGTCTTGCCTGTCAACACCCTAGAATTTTTTGGTAATCTCAACTGGACCATAGTCCAACTCCATGCTGGTAGAAAATCAAATTAATAATCCCTTTTTGCATCTTTATATTGATGCCCTCATATGCAAATTTAAAAAGTTCGTTCTTTAGGTGCAATCTTTTTCAGTTCGATACCACCCTCTGACTCATCTGACAGTGGATCACGTATCACATCTCTGTATGATAATTCAATGTTGGACCCATCTATTTTAGCCAAAGAGTGTACCCTCCACTTTTCATCATCTCTCACTGTAAAATCTTCATGTGCATGTGCCCCACGACTTTCTTCACGGGCTTCAGCTCCAGCAATTGTAGCTAAAGCATTTGGCATTAGATTTGTTAATTCTAGTGTTTCCATCAAGTCACTATTCCATACTAATGAACGGTCAGTGACGCTCAGATCAGATATTTTTTCTGCCAAACTTACCATCTCACTTAACCCATGAGACATTGTCTCTGAAGTCCTAAACACTGCTGCATCCCTTTGCATTGTTTTCTGCATCTCAAGTCTTAACTCAGATGTAGCTACAGAGCCTTTTGCATGCCTTAATTGATCAAAACGGTCTAGTGTAGATTCAACCGCAAAAACATTAGTTGGTGGAATATGACTGTTTGGATCCACAATTTCACCAGCCCTCAACCCAGCTGCACGCCCAAAAACAACAAGATCAATAAGTGAATTAGACCCCAACCTGTTCGCACCATGAACCGAAGCGCAACCAGCCTCACCGACAGCCATTAAACCGGGTACAACTGAATTTTGATCTTCTGCCGTTGGATTTATAACTTCGCCCCAGTAATTAGTAGGAATACCACCCATATTATAGTGAACGGTTGGTAAAACTGGTATAGGTTGTTTAGTAACATCTACGCCGGCGAAGATTTTTGCACTTTCTGAAATACCAGGAAGTCGCTCGGCTAGTGCTTCTGGAGGAAGGTGGCTTAGGTTTAGATGAATGTGATCACTATCCCGTCCAACGCCTCTGCCCTCTCTAATTTCCATTGTCATACAGCGTGATACATAATCCCTCGGCGCTAAATCTTTATAGTGAGGAGCATAACGCTCCATAAAACGCTCTCCCTCTGAATTGGTAAGATATCCGCCTTCACCTCTTGCTCCCTCAGTTATTAAACAGCCTGAACCATAAATTCCTGTTGGATGAAATTGAACAAATTCCATATCTTGAAGGGGAAGACCTGCGCGAGCCACCATGCCTCCACCGTCGCCAGTACAGGTATGTGCGGAAGTAGCACTAAAATAGGCCCTGCCATAACCTCCTGTCGCAAGAACCACCATTTTAGCGTTAAAGACGTGTATTGTCCCATCATCAAGTTTCCAACAAACTACCCCAGTACAAATGCCATCGTCGGAAAACATCAGATCTAACGCGAAATACTCTATGTAGAATTCTGCCTCATTTTTAAGAGACTGACCATAAAGCGTGTGTAAAATTGCGTGGCCAGTTCTATCTGCGGCAGCGCATGTTCTTTGAACAGGCGGGCCTTCTCCAAACTCAGTTGTATGGCCGCCAAATGGTCGTTGGTATATTTTGCCTTCCTCAGTACGGCTAAATGGTACCCCATAATGTTCTAGTTCATAAACAGCCTTAGGAGCTTCTCGAGCGAGATACTCCATTGCATCAGTGTCACCCAGCCAATCTGAACCCTTTACCGTATCATACATATGCCACTGCCAATGATCCGGTCCCATATTTGACAATGAAGCAGCAATTCCTCCCTGAGCCGCTACGGTATGAGACCTAGTTGGGAAAACTTTTGTAACACAGGCCGTCTTTAAGCCTTGTTCTGCCATACCTAAGGTCGCCCGCAAGCCAGCACCACCAGCGCCAACAACAACTACATCATAGTCGTGCGTTTCATAGGAATAAGCTAACATCGATTCACCCTTAAAGTGCTATTTTTCCAATTGAATATAGCCCCACAGCCATCAGAAAGTAGCTGAGAACTTTTACGAAGATCAAAGCAACTGTATATCCGATGCCGCGAATATAGTCTTCAATTAGAGTTTGAGCACCCGATTGGAAATGCTGCAACCCAATTATTAGCGTAAGTGCGACAATCAGCGCAGGAAAAGGCGTCGATAAATACTCGACAACCGTATCGTGGTCTTCGCCAACTACTGATCCGAACGTGAAAATGAATAAAGGGATCAAAAAGAATAACGCAATAGAAGTTATTTTCATCTCAAAGTGATGATTTATTAATGACTTTGAATAACTCACTCTTAATTTAACTCCTGCATGTCACCACAAAATAGCTATTGTTACAATTGTGAATACAAAGGAACCTACAACTACTGACCAGCCCAGATATTCTGCTGTCTTCAAATCCAACCCAATTGCCCTATCCCAAATTAAATGCCTAACGCCTCCAAGAAGGTGGTACCAAACTGCCCATAGCGAGGATATTAAAACCAGTTTGCCAAACCAACTATTCATGATTGCGTCAGCAACTTGGAAGTACCGAACAGAAGTTGCCGCTGCAAAAAGCCACCACACAATAAGCAAAACACTCACAATAATTGCATTGCCCGTAATGCGTATCAAAATTGACGTGATAGACGTTAATTGAGGTCTATAAATAGTCAAATGTGGTGAGAGAGGTCTGTTGCCCTGATCTCTATTAGCCATCTAAAACACCCTTAGCTCACGTCGTGATTAAGTAATTAATAGATCAAAATTTTCGTATTACTAGTGCGTTTTAACTTCAACTTCCAAAAAATTAAACTTAATTCAAATAGCTGCATAAAAATTGCAGAAAAATATTGCTCCTAGTGTCTTAATCTCGGCACCTAATTAGCAGATGATTTACTAAGCGAGCGCTACCCATATGAGCCTAGCGCCAGTTATCGTCAAAAGGATATATGTGAAAGAAAAGAATAATCGTTCAGAAATCATATAATGTGCTTTTACACCAATCCAAACACCCAACAGAGCAAAAGGCGACAAAATAAGATCTAGAAAAAGGGTTTCAAGTGTAAATAAACCTAAAAAGGTATACGGCACTGCCTTAGCCAAATTCACTGCCCAAAAGACAATAACTGTTGTTGCCTGATACTCAGTCTTAGTCGATTTTTTAGATAAAAGGTAAATTGCCGCTGGTGGACCTCCTGCGTGACTAATAAAGCTCGTAAAACCAGCAAAACAACCTAGAAAAAACCCATAAAAATCTGAAATAGGTCGAATTGACTTTTGGATAATATTCCACTTTTGCAAAGCTTGCCATAAAACAAATGCCAAACAAATAATTCCAATTAAGAACCTGAAAAAATCAGCGCTGACATTAGAATAAAGTACAGCACCTAAGATTACTCCGGGAATACTCCCCACAACAAGTATCCAAGATTCTCGTGATAACCATTTCTTCCAATACGGCTTCAAACTTCCAAGGTCCATTAATATGAGGAGTGGTAGCATTATTCCAATAGCACTTCCTGGTTCAATGATTGTTGCTAGAATTGCAGCTGAAGCAAATGCAGCACCGGATCCAAAGCCCCCCTTGCTTATGCCTGCAAAAACAGTTGCAAAAGCGGCAATCAGTATAAATTCCAGGTTTAAGTACATGCTTTACGAATTACATTAATAAGATATGATTTCATACGTAAATAATCCGATATGAATATAAAGACTGTTTTTTTTATTTGTTGATTGTGATGGCGGGCTTGCAGAATTGAAAATAAGACATTAGCACCCAAATCAGAAGTAAATTTAAGGAGCGAACCTCATGACCAGACCAAAGATAGCGCTGATTGGAGCAGGCCAAATCGGTGGAACTTTAGCCCACCTGACCGCGATTAAAGAACTGGGTGATGTCATCCTCTTTGATATTGCCGAGGGAATACCTGAAGGAAAAGCTCTCGATATTGCAGAATCTGGCCCTTCGGAGGGATTTGATGCTCAATTGAAAGGAACTCAGTCTTACTCAGATATTGCTGGAGCAGATGTATGCATAGTCACAGCTGGCGTACCCCGCAAGCCTGGCATGAGCCGTGATGATCTAATTGGTATAAATCTTAAAGTTATGAAATCTGTCGGTGAAGGTATAAGAGACTATGCACCAAATGCTTTTGTTATATGCATTACCAACCCTTTAGACGCTATGGTTTGGGCTCTGCGTGAATTTTCTGGTCTTCCTCATAGTAAAGTCTGCGGTATGGCCGGAGTGCTTGATAGCGCAAGATTTAGACATTTTCTGGCTGAAGAATTTAAAGTTTCAATGAAGGATGTGACAGCTTTCGTATTGGGTGGACATGGTGATACAATGGTTCCTCTTGCTCGTTACTCAACCGTTGCTGGCATTCCTTTACCCGATTTAGTTGCAATGGGGTGGACTACAGAAGAAAAGTTAGAGGGCATAATTCAAAGAACACGGGACGGCGGTGCAGAAATTGTTGGTCTTTTGAAAACCGGCTCAGCTTTTTACGCACCAGCAACATCAGCAATTGAAATGGCTGAGGCCTATCTTAAGGACCAAAAACGCGTTTTACCTTGTGCTGCTTATTGTGAAAACCAGTTCGGCCTAAAAGGTATGTATGTTGGTGTGCCGACTATTATTGGTGCGGACGGTATCGAGAAAATAGTCGAAATAAAATTGAATAAAGATGAACAAATTATGTTTGATAAATCAGTTCAGGCGGTAAATGGGCTCGTGCAAGCTTGCAAAGAGATCGATGAAACGCTTGCTTAGGCACATACATAATCAATCATATTATTAATGCTTTTTTAATTGCTAGATTAAAAATATTTGATCTAAAAAACATTAGATACGTTATTTTGTGATCACTAATTTTTTTTATGTGATCACAAAATTACTTATTTATTAGATTAATCATACTTTTTCATAAATTTATTCTGAACATTTGAAACCATATGTCATGATTTAATTAGCCACCAACACAAGGTTACATAATGAACATTCATGAATATCAAGCCAAAGGCTTGCTCCGTAATTATGGGGCGCCTGTTGCGGACGGTCGTATTGTAGTTAAATCTGAAGATGCAAAAACTGCTGCCGGAGAACTTGATGGCCCAGTGTGGGTTGTCAAAGCTCAGATTCACGCTGGTGGGCGTGGCAAAGGTACTTTTAGAGAAAAAGATGCCGGAGAAAGTGGTGGGGTCAGAATTGCTGAAACTGTAGAACAGGCAGCGGAAGAAGCAAAAAAAATGCTTGGCCGCACGCTTGTAACACATCAAACAGGTCCTGCTGGGAAACAAGTAAATCGGGTTTATATTGAACAAGGGGCCGAAATTGAGAGTGAGTTATATCTTGCTCTTTTAGTTGACAGAGTAACATCTAGAATATCTTTTGTGTGCTCGACAGAAGGTGGGATGGATATTGAGGATGTCGCGGCTAGTAACCCTGAAAAAATCCTATCTTTTTCGGTAGATCCAGCAACTGGGTATCAGGCTTTCCATGGTAGAAAAATTGCCTTTGCTCTGGGACTTGAGAATTCGCAAGTTAAAGAATGTATAAAACTCATGGGACAACTTTTCAAAGCCTTCATAGAAAAGGATATGGAAATGCTGGAAATCAACCCCTTGATCATAACTAAAAACGGCAATCTCTCTGTGTTAGATGCGAAGGTGGGATTTGATAGTAATGCAATCTACAGACACCAAGACATTGCTGACTTAAGGGATACCACAGAAGAAGATCCCAAAGAATTAGAAGCCAGCAAATACGATCTAAATTATATTGCACTGGATGGCGAAATTGGTTGTATGGTTAATGGTGCCGGACTTGCAATGGCAACGATGGATATCATTAAACTATACGGCGCAGAGCCCGCAAATTTTTTGGATGTTGGAGGTGGCGCTACAAAAGAGAAAGTCACGGAAGCTTTCAAAATAATTACATCAGACCCAAAAGTTAAAGGAATATTAGTCAATATTTTTGGAGGAATAATGCGATGTGATGTAATCGCTGAGGGAGTAGTTGCAGCTGTCAAAGAGGTTGGTCTCCAAGTTCCTTTAGTCGTTCGCCTGGAAGGCACAAACGTTGAAAAGGGAAAAGACATCATTAATAATTCTGGACTTGATGTTATTGCTGCGAACGATCTTAAAGATGGGGCAGAAAAAATCGTTAAAGCTGTGAAAGGTTAAGCAATGGCAGTGTTAATCGACGAAAAAACTAAAGTGATATGTCAGGGCTTTACCGGTTCACAAGGAACATTTCATTCCGAGCAAGCCATAGATTACGGAACAAAAATGGTGGGCGGCGTTACCCCTGGCAAAGGCGGTGGCAGTCATTTAGGTCTGCCTGTATTCAACTCTGTGCACGAAGCAAAACACGTAACTAAAGCAGATGCCTCTGTAATATATGTACCTCCGCCCTTTGCGGCAGATTCTATTTTGGAAGCAATAGATGCTGGAATGGAGCTAATCGTTTGCATTACTGAGGGTATCCCAGTTCAAGATATGCTAAAGGTAAAGCGAGCACTCGAAAACTCAAGTTCCATTCTTGTTGGCCCAAACTGTCCAGGAGTAATAACCCCAGATGCTTGTAAAATAGGCATAATGCCTGGCCATATTCACAAGCGTGGATCTGTTGGAGTTGTATCAAGATCAGGCACTTTAACGTATGAAGCCGTAAAGCAAACTTCTGATGTTGGCTTAGGACAATCGTCATGTGTTGGAATTGGAGGAGATCCAGTCAAAGGAACGGAGCACGTAGATGTCCTTGAATGGTTTTTGAAGGATGATGAAACAGAAAGCATCATCATGATAGGGGAAATAGGCGGATCAGCTGAAGAAGAAGCCGCCCAATTTTTAAAAGATGAGGCCAAAAAAGGGCGAAGCAAACCAACAGCGGGTTTTATTGCAGGTCGAACGGCACCACCTGGTAGGAGAATGGGGCACGCTGGAGCTATCGTGGCGGGCGGCAAAGGTGGGGCTGAAGATAAAATCGAAGCAATGCAATCGGCGGGTATAATTGTCGCGGAAAGCCCAGGCAGTTTAGGCGAAGCAGTGTTGAAAGCAATTGGATAAAAAAGATAAAAAAATCATTAAAACCATAAACGTGAGGCGAGGCAAAAGTAATGAATGATCACCCCCCCAACTCAGAGTTTAACGCCACTTCTTTTATGCAGGGGCATAATGCTGAATATTTAGAACAACTATACGCGCAATATGCACGCGACCCAAAAGCTTTAGATGAAACCTGGCAAGAATTTTTCAAGGCTATGGGGGATGATGAAGTAAGTATTAAAAAGGATGCAGCAGGTCCCAGCTGGGGCAGACGCGACTGGCCACCCGCTTTAAACGATGACCTGACAGCTGCATTAGACGGGCAATGGAATAAAAGCGAAGAAACTGAGCACATTGTCGAAAAAATAAACAAAGTAGCCAAAGAAAAGAATATTGAAATATCCAATGATGCAATTCAACGCGCAGTTCTAGATAGCGTTCGAGCTTTAATGCTCATCCGGGCCTATAGAATACGTGGGCATCTTGCAGCCGATTTGGATCCTCTTGGTATGAGAGATACATCAGCAGCAAAAGAATCCTTAGATCCAAAAAATTATGGCTTTTTAGAAACCGATTTGGACCGTCCAATTTTTATTGATAATGTACTCGGTCTTCAAATTGCTACAATGAGACAAATTGTTGAAATCGTTCAAAGAACTTATTGCGGTACTTTTGCTTTGCAATACATGCATATTTCTGATCCAGATCAATCAGCATGGCTTAAGGAGAGAATAGAGGGCTTTGGGAAAGAGATAAAATTTACCCGAGAGGGACGAAAAGCTATTTTGAACAAATTAGTTGAAGCAGAAGGCTTCGAAAAATTTCTACACGTTAAATACATGGGAACTAAACGCTTTGGTTTAGATGGTGGAGAAAGCCTAATTCCTGCCATGGAACAAATCATAAAGCGTGGAGGGGCACTCGGAGTTAAGGAAATAGTAATAGGCATGCCTCATAGAGGCCGATTATCAGTGCTTGCTAATGTTATGAACAAACCTTATCGGGCGATATTTAATGAGTTCCAAGGAGGATCTTTTAAACCAGACGCGGTAGATGGATCAGGGGATGTCAAATACCATCTCGGAGCATCGTCAGATCGCGAATTTGATGGAAATAATGTCCATCTCTCCTTAACTGCAAACCCTAGCCATTTAGAAGCCGTAAACCCCGTTGTTATTGGCAAAGCGAGAGCCAAACAAGAACAGTTAAAAGATAATAAGCGAACCTCTGTTATGCCCGTACTATTGCATGGCGATGCCGCATTTGCTGGCCAAGGTGTGGTTGCTGAATGTTTCGGTTTATCAGGTTTAATTGGGCACAAAGCAGGCGGCACAATGCATATCGTGGTTAATAACCAGATTGGTTTTACGACTGCACCCCACTTTAGTAGATCATCACCTTATCCAACAGACATAGCATTAATGGTAGAAGCTCCTATATTTCACGTGAACGGAGATGATCCAGAGGCTGTTGTTCATGCAGCTAAAGTAGCAACAGAATATCGGCAAAAATTTCAAAAAGATGTTGTTTTAGATATCATATGTTATCGACGATTTGGGCATAATGAAGGGGATGAGCCTATGTTCACAAATCCTCTAATGTATAAACACATCAAAAAACAAAAAACTTCACTTTCAATTTATACCGAAAGACTGGTCAATGATGGACTTATCCCTGAAGGTGAAATCGAAGATATGAAAGCGTCTTTTCAGGCAAAGATGAACGATGAATTTGAAGCTGGTCGAGACTATAAACCAAATAAGGCTGACTGGCTTGATGGAAGATGGTCCCATTTGGATAGACATAGAGACGATTACCAAAGGGGGAAAACAGCAATTAGTGAAGAAACTTTCTTCGATATTGGTAAAGCTTTATCTAACCCACCAAAAGATTATGAATTGCACAAGACAGTTGCCAGGCTTTTGGGCACTAAAGGAAAAATGTTCGATAGTGGCGAAGGTTTTGATTGGGCAACCGCTGAAGCTCTTGCATTTGGATCTCTTTTAACAGAAGGGTTTCCCGTTCGATTATCAGGGCAAGATAGTACACGCGGCACCTTTAGCCAGAGGCATTCGGGGCTAATCAGCCAGTCAACTGAAGAGCGTTATTATCCCCTGAATAATATAAGACAAGGTCAAGCCAAATACGAAGTAATAGATTCTATGTTATCTGAATATGCAGTCTTGGGGTTTGAATACGGGTATTCTCTGGCTGAACCAAATGCACTAGTTTTATGGGAAGCACAATTTGGTGATTTTGCTAATGGTGCTCAGATAATGTTTGATCAGTTTATTAGTTCTGGTGAAAGCAAATGGCTCCGAATGTCCGGATTAACAATGCTGTTACCACATGGATTTGAAGGGCAAGGTCCAGAGCATAGTTCAGCAAGATTGGAGCGTTTTTTGCAAATGTGCGGTCAAGATAATTGGATTGTAGCCAATTGCTCTACGCCCGCTAACTACTTTCACATCTTGAGAAGACAAGTGCATCGGGATTTTCGAAAACCTCTTGTTCTGATGACACCCAAATCACTCCTCAGGCATAAAAGGTGCACCTCAAAAGTCGACGATTTTACTAACGGATCTTCTTTCCATCGTGTTTTGTGGGATGATGCGGAAAAGGGAAACTCAACTACCAAATTAGTAAAAGATAAAGAAATTAAACGGGTAGTTATGTGCTCAGGAAAAGTCTACTTCGATTTATTGGAAGAAAGAGACGCAAGAGAGTTAAATGATATCTATTTACTCCGATTTGAGCAATTTTATCCTTTTCCGGCAATGTCAGCAGTTAAAGAGCTTGAGAGATTTCAAAATGCAGAGATGATTTGGTGCCAAGAAGAACCAAAAAATCAAGGTGCATGGTCATTCATGGAACCAAATATAGAATGGGTTTTAAGTAGGATGAGTGCGAAATTCACCAGACCAATTTTTGTTGGTAGGCCAGCAAGTGCTTCACCAGCTACAGGACTAGCGAGCCAACATAAAGAGCAACAAAAATTGCTCGTTGATGAAGCTTTAAATTTAAAGGAAACCAAAAAATGACCGACGTACGTGTTCCTACTCTTGGCGAAAGCGTGACAGAAGCAACAGTTGCCACTTGGTTTAAGCAGCCTGGTGATAGCATAAATATGGATGAAATGCTGTGTGAATTAGAAACGGACAAAGTAACAGTGGAGGTCCCAAGCCCTGCTGCAGGAGTTATGGGAAGTATCGTTGCCCAAGAAGGAAGTATCGTAAGTATGGACGCACTGCTTACAACAATCAGTGAGGGCAGCCTTGAAAAACTGGAAAATGAAAAAATACAGACTTCAAAAGAAGATAAAAATATCACCGAAGCTAGTACAGAAATAAGATCTGAAAATCAAAATACCGATATCGAAAACGCTCCATCAGCAAAAAAACTAATGGCTGAGAATAAAATTTCATCCGATAAGATCGTTGGAACGGGAAAAGATGGTCGAATAATGAAAACCGATGTGCTGAAAGCTGTACAGTCTGCTGGGATTGAGGAAACAGAAAAGAGTTCACCCCCTCGCGCTCCTAGTTCAATAGAAGATGCAGATCGAGAAGAACGGGTTAAAATGACCCGATTAAGACAAACAATAGCAAAACGCCTTAAAGATAGTCAAAATACAGCCGCGATGCTCACAACTTACAATGAAGTAGATATGACAGAGGTTATGTCTCTTAGAACTGAATTTAGGGAATTATTTGAAAAAAAACACGGTACCAAGCTCGGTTTTATGTCTTTTTTTACGAAGGCTTGCTGCCATGCTCTCAAAGAAGTTCCCGAAGTTAATGCAGAAATAGACGCAACAGATATTGTTTATAAAAATTATGTGCACATGGGAATAGCTGCAGGGACCCCAACCGGATTAGTCGTTCCAGTTATTCGAAATGCTGACAGCATGTCTTTTGCAGATATTGAAAAGTCTATCGCCGAAAAAGGAAAACGAGCGAGAGACGGCAAACTTAGCATGGATGAAATGCAAGGTGGAACCTTTACTATTTCAAACGGGGGAGTTTACGGATCTCTTATGTCTTCACCAATTTTAAATCCACCACAGTCTGGTATTTTGGGCATGCATAAAATCCAAGAGCGGCCTATGGCAATAAACGGAGAAGTAGTAATCCGGCCCATGATGTATCTAGCATTGAGTTACGATCATAGGATTGTAGATGGGAAAGGCGCGGTAACATTTTTAGTAAGGGTAAAAGAAGCTCTAGAAGACCCCAGACGGCTTCTTATGGATCTTTGATGATATACAAAAGGGAAATGGGATGTCAAAATATGATGTTATAGTCATAGGTGGAGGGCCAGGCGGTTATGTCGCGTCTATTCGTTGCGCTCAAATGGGTCTTCACACTGCATGCGTTGAAGGGCGTGATACTCTCGGCGGAACATGTTTAAATGTCGGTTGTATTCCGTCCAAAGCGTTATTGCACGCCAGCCATCAACTCCATGAGGCAGAACACAATTTTGAAAAAATGGGATTAATAGCAAAGCCACCATCTATAGATTGGGCTAAAATGCAAAATTATAAAACTGAAACAATTGATGCAAATACCAAAGGCATCGAATTTTTATTCAAAAAAAATAAAATAGATCATTTAAAAGGGTGGGCATCGATATCTGCGCCGGGAAAAGTTCAAATAAACAAAACAACTTATGATGCGAACAATATAATTATCGCTTCAGGATCAGAGCCAAGTACAATCCCTAATGTCGAAATTGACGAAAAAATAATTGTGTCATCAACTGGAGCACTGTCATTATCTAAAATACCAAAAAAAATGACGGTTATAGGAGCAGGCGTAATTGGCTTGGAACTTGGCTCTGTTTATGCCCGTCTTGGGACAAAAGTTACGATTATTGAGTATCTGGATTATATAACTCCCGGCATGGATAAAGAGGTGCAAAAAACTTTTCAAAGAATTTTGAAAAAACAGGGTATCTCTTTTATTATGGGTGCTGCTGTGCAATCGGCTAGCAAGTCAAAATCTGTGGGAAAGGTTAAATACAAGCTTAACAAAGATAATAGCCTGCACGAGCTAGATGGGGATATTATTTTAGTCGCAACTGGTAGAAAACCAAATACTAATGGTCTGGGGCTAGACAAGTTGAATATAGAACTAACTGAGCGTGGCCAAATCAAAACTGACAGCGGATGGCGAACAAATATACCAAATATATACGCGATTGGGGATGTTGTTGAAGGGCCAATGTTGGCGCATAAAGCAGAAGATGAGGGTATGGCGGTCGCAGAGCAAATCGTTGGCAAAAATGGCCATGTTAACTATCAAGTAATTCCGAGTGTCATTTATACTGCTCCAGAAGTGGCTTCCGTAGGTTTAACTGAAGAGCAAGCTAAAGAAAGTGACAGGTCCGTCAAAATTGGAAAATTTATGTTTATGGGGAATGGTAGAGCAAAGGCGAATTTTGCAGCGGATGGCTTTGTGAAAATTATAGCTGATAAGGAAAGTGACCGTATTTTAGGAGCACACATCGTTGGACCAGCAGCTGGAGATCTCATTCACGAGCTATGCATTGCTATGGAGTTTGGAGCATCAGCTCAGGATGTAGCCCTCACATGTCACGCCCATCCAACCTACTCAGAAGCAGTCCGAGAAGCTGCTTTGGCATGCGGAAGTGGCGCAATCCACGCTTAAGGTTAAAACACTTTTTAGATAGAAAACGCCAATTTAGCTAGGCTCTGGCTCCATAGTACCACTTGGTTTTGCTTTAGGCTTCGTTTTTGGTATAGCAGTAACTGAGGGTGCTGACGCACTACCATCATCCTTGTCTTCATCGTCAGAAAACGGTGGATCCCCATTCATTACCTTCTTTATTTCTTCACCAGTCAAAGTTTCATACTCAAGTAAGCCGGCAGCCAAACGCTCCCATTCTTTTTTCTTTTTTGTTAATATTTTAAAAGCTGTATCATAGCCTTGTTGAATAAATTTCTTGACTTCTTCCTCTATCAACTCTTTTGTATTTGCCGACACTGAAAACCCAGCCGTGTTACCTTGGTACCCTTCATGAGCTTCTGTGTAATCAATATTCCCGACCTTATCGGACATACCCCACCGAAGAACCATTGCTCTAGCCAACCCTGAAGCTTGCTGAATGTCTCCAGCTGGCCCATTGGACACATTACCAGAACCATATTTAATAATTTCAGCAGCTTTCCCAGCCATCGTCATTGCCAATTTTTCTTCACATTCAGATTTATGCCAATTTAGCCGATCAATTTCAGGAAGTGATACAACCATTCCTAAAGCACCTCCCCGAGGAATAATTGTGGCTTTGTATACCGGATCACACTGAGGTAAAGCTAGCCCTACAACTGCATGTCCAGCTTCATGGAAAGCTGTTTTTTCTTTTTGCTCTTGAGTCAGAACCATCGAACGTCTTTCGGAACCCATCATTACTTTATCTTTCGCGTTTTCGAAATCGATCATTGTTATTACTGACCTACCTATACGTGCAGCCATCAACGCTGCTTCGTTTACCAAATTTGCCAAGTCAGCGCCCGAAAACCCTGGCGTCCCTCTGGCTATCAAACGAAGATCAACATCTGGTCCCAAAGGTGTTTTTTTCGCGTGCACATTAAGAATTTTTTCCCGACCTTTTATATCTGGATTTGGTACGTTCACTGTTCGATCAAATCGACCTGGGCGGAGCAATGCCGGGTCCAGCACATCTCTACGGTTTGTAGCCGCTAATATAATAACACCTTCGTTGGCTTCAAAGCCATCCATCTCAACAAGAAGCTGGTTTAGAGTTTGTTCACGTTCATCGTTTCCACCACCGTAACCGCTACCTCGGTTACGCCCCACAGCATCAATCTCGTCAATAAAAACTATGCAAGGCGCATTCTTTTTAGCCTGCTCAAACATATCTCTCACACGAGAGGCGCCGACACCGACAAACATTTCAACAAAATCTGAACCAGAAATCGTAAAAAATGGTACACCTGCTTCTCCTGCTATCGCTCTAGCTAAAAGCGTTTTACCAGTCCCCGGAGGCCCCACCAATAAAGCACCGGTAGGTATTTTACCTCCAAGTTTGCTAAACTTTTGGGGGTTTCTTAGAAATTCTACAATCTCTTCAAGCTCTTCTTTAGCTTCGTCTATTCCCGCAACATCATCAAAGGTCACCCTGCCTTGTTTTTCAGTAAGCAACTTTGCTTTGGATTTCCCAAAACCCATAGCTCCACCTCTGCCACCACCTTGCATTCGGTTCATGAAATAAATCCAAACCCCTATCAGTAGTAGAAATGGAAACACGGTCATTAAGAAAGACTGCAGACCAGATGTTTCCTGTTGTTCAGCTCTGATTGCAACATCATTTGCGATTAATAAATTTGTTACATCAGCATCACTGGGGCGGATAGTAAATTGCTCTCTGTTATCAGGCCCCGTAAACCGCACCTTTTCTCCATCAAGAGTTACGGCCCTAATCTCTCCCCCGGTCACATTTTTAACAAACTCTGAAAATGGGACCTCTCGGCTTTGCATACTACTACTGCCGGTGCTGAACACATTGAACAATACCACGATTAAAAGGAATAGGACTACCCAAAATGCTACGTTTCGATTATTTCCCAAGAGATTACTCCAGAATGATCTAGTTTGACATGCTTTGGTAACAATATAGAAATTCAAACGCCAGGTTCAATGGCTCTTAAGAAAATCATTAAACTTTATTCCACAAAATGACAAATACCCTGAACTTTCATTATCAATTGTTGGGGCAAACAAAAGTTTTGCTTTCAAAAAAATACCCGGCTGAATAATTCTTGATCGGAAGGGCATGGTTGATCTTTGTTGTTTCGACAACTGATTATTCCCATGTATGCCAATAGGACCTACGTAACCGCCTTTAATTTCTCTTTTTACCTTCCAAATATTTCGCCATACCAACCCAAGTGAGCAATTTATTTCGCTGTCCATCAAGGACTTGAACTCAGTTGTAATCCGAATTTTTCCAGCATGGTGATAAAATATAGAGCCACCCAGTACCGTTGCTCTCTTTTCCTTGATATTTTTCAAAACATCCAACACTGCTTTAAATCTGGGCCGGTAATGCAAATTACCAAGCCACATTACTGCAGAAGAAATTAGGCGAAGTTTAAACTCTTCCGGCAATGCAATAAAGGCTTTATAATCCCACAATAAATCTGTTAGCTCTTGGTTGCCAATTTGTTTGAAATGGATTGGTAGCATTTGTTGCAAAGCATCATGAGCCCTTCGCATATGAGCCACACTTAATTCGATACGGCTCTCGGAAAAACCCTTCGATTTCAATTTTTCCCAAGTTTTACGCTGGGAAATTCTTTCAAAAGTTTCATCCAAATTAGATGGATCACTTACCCAGTTTATATTTTTTTCCTGAAGAACTTTTTGCAAGCTTTCTCTTGAAGAATGAATTAATGGTCTGAGTATGAAATAACCTTCAGGTCTTTTGAAGCTTACAGGCATGCCTTTCAAACCCTCGATCCCAGATCCTCTTTTTAAATTCATAAAAAAGGTTTCAATCTGATCATTTTGAGTATGGCCCACTAGAACAAAACTCAAATCCTTGCGCCATTTATCAATTAATCCATATCTAGCTGAGCGCGCCAAGTCAGACAAATTACCACTGATGTTTCTTTCATGTTTCCATTTGACTATTTCATGATTAATGCCCAGTCCGTCGCAATGACCAGCAACTAATTCTGCCTCTTTTGACGACTCAGACCGAAGCTGGTGATCCACTGTTACGCAGTGCAATTTAACTTTGTTTTTTAATGCCCAATCATTACAAATATATAGCATTGCTAAACTGTCACTTCCGCCAGAGACAGCTAATCCTAGTTCATCAAAACCATACTCTTCTCTTAGTTCTGAAAGCGTCTGAAATATTGGCGACGTAATTTTAACAGTCAAGGACACTGCAGTTCCGACATCATTTTCTCAGCCTCAAGATTAAAATCAGAATCCGGAAAACGCATTAGAACTTGCGCTAAAGTTTGGCATCCGGCGTCTGTTTGTCCTAAACTGACAAGTGCATTTCCTAAAAGCGTTAAAGCTTCTGGGGCAACCGGCGAGTCTTCATATAAAGAAAAACTATTTAGATATGCTCTTGCTGCTTTTTTGATCTCTCCAAGCCCCTCATATGCATTTCCCCTGGCTATAATAACAGAAGCGCTTAATGGGCTGTCCGGATAGTTCTCTAAAAAACGCTCAAACAATATAAGAGAATCCTCGAAACGTTCCTCTATTAAAGCATTTTGAGCATTTTCATAATCTGCTTTTTCTCCAATTGCCAACTCTGGCCCAGAATTTTCTTCGCTATTACTCTCCTGAGATAGTCCTAAATCACCTCCAAGCGTTGTAGCAAAGTCAATTTTGCTTACATCGCCCCCTTCTAATTCCACCAAACGATATTCAAGATCACGGACTCTGTTGGTGCCATCACTTACAATATTGTTTACTCTAAATTCTAAATTCTCTGTCTCTGAAGTTAAACGTCTCAGTTCCTGTTCCATACCATCAAGTCTTTCCAATACAGAAGCCTCGCTATTTGGAATCATCGACGAAGTCTGTGTCGTAGACAATTCACGTCTTAGTTTCAGAACTTCAACATAAAGGATATTAAGATCTTGCCTTATGTCAGCTAAAGTTTTTTTATTTTCTTCCGCGTAAAATATTGTTGGCACAGATAGTAACGTAAAAATTATTACAACTAACCTTATCATCTCAAACTCCAACTAAAAATTTAGGTTAGATACTACTGAAACGGCTCGCCTATTTTCACGATAGCATTTTTCATTACTGCAAAGCTCTACCGGCCGCTCTTTTCCAAAGCTCACCGTTTGAATGCGCGTATTTTCTATCCCTCTCGATACTAAAAATTCACGAGCTGAATTGGCTCTTCGAGCTCCGAGAGCAAGATTATATTCTCTTGTTCCCCTTTCATCTGCATGCCCCTCAATAATTATTTTGTAATCAGCATTTGCTTGTAGCCAATCTACTTGAGCCAACAATATATCTTTACCAGACTGATCTATATCTGATTGATCAATGGAAAATAGCACACGATCACCAACATTATTTTTAAAAAAAGCTATTGAGCCTGGATCACTAACGTCACCTTCGAATTTAGCACTAGAACTGTTCAAATTACCGTTTGTTGAGAATTGAGTTGAGGCATTTTGAGAACACCCACCTAAAAATATAACTAAAATTGCATAAAAATAAAAAACAAATTTTGTCATTTTTCGCCTCTCACACCCATTGATAACATGAAATATTAACCCTGCAAATTATGTTATTTTCCAAGTGGTGACCACGAGGGATCAGATCCACCATCTCTCGTTTTAACTTTCTTCAAGTTTCTTCCTGAAATATCAACCGAATAAAGAGCTGAAACGCCTTGCTCTCCCTGTGTTTCTCTTGTGAACATAATAACTCTGCCGTTTGGAGACCAAGTTGGCCCTTCATCTAGGAAAGACGCTGTTAACAACCTTTCCTTAGATCCATCTATGCGCATAACACCAATATGAAAACGCCCTCGACTTTGTTTAGTAAAGGCTATTCGGTCACCACGAGGAGACCAAACGGGTGTTCCATATCGGCCATCTCCCGAACTAATTCTTTTTGCACTACCTCCAAGGGAGGACATTACATATAGCTGTTGGGTTCCTGATCTATCACTCTCAAATACAATTTTGGATCCGTCTGGTGAAAAACTAGGCGCTGTCTCAATTGAGGGCGCTGATGTTAATCTGGCCCTTGAGCTATTTCTCAGGTTCATGGCATAAATGTCTGTATTACCACCTTGCTCTAAAGAATAAACAACAGACTGCCCATCTGGAGAAAAACGCGGAGCAAAACTCATAGTTCCTTTACGGTTTTTCAAAACCGTTCTCCTAGCAGTAGAAACATCTATCACATATATCTGCGGCGTGCCAGTTTCATAACTGGTATACAATACACGTTCCCCCGTAGGTGAAAACCGAGGGGCCAATACAATGTAAGAACCATCAGTCAGGTATTTTGAATTTGCACCATCAAAATCCATTATAGCCAAACGTTTTTTACGGGAGCCTTTTTTCCCAGTTTCGGCAACATAAACAACACGACTATCAAAATATCCCCGCTCGCCTGTTATTCGGGAATAAACCTCATCAGCCACCTTGTGCGCAATACGCCGCCATCCCTGCTTTGATGAATTAAACTGAAGGCCTTTGCCAAGCTCATTATTTGAAAAAACATCAAAAAGCCTGAATTTTACTGATAGCTTTTCTCCTGTAACAAGAACTGAGCCCGTCAAAAGAGCCTGTACGTTGATAGCTTTCCAGTCCGAGTATTGAACAGGCGAATTGAAGTTATCAATGCCAGAAATGTAGGATGACTTAGGAACTTCTCGAAATAACCCCGTACTTAGTAAATCACTTTTTACTAATTCTGTTATTTTGGTAGCTAATTCATTAGAAGCGCCCGTTTCGCCAATAAATTCAGGAGCAGCATAAGGTAGCGGTTCAATTACGCCTTCTGTTATTGTAATGCGCAGTGGCGCCGATTGAGCGAATGTTGTTAAATTAATGAAAATAATTATTGCGAACGTTTTTAACATTAATTCCTCATTTTCAGCTTAATTATTCCAATTTGCATCATTTGGTTGGATCAAACACCACTTCTATTTCTCGCCAAAGTTCGTATTTATTCGGTGGTAACTTATAGCCGTTTTTTCCACAACTTATAATTGCTATTTTTGCTCTTCTGAATGCCACCTTTTGTGCATCTTCGTCACCTCCCGATATTTCAACAACCTGAATGGAGGTTGGATTTACTCTTCCATTTCTGTCTAAGGACATAAATACCGTTAATTGAACATCTTCAGCTAATGAGCCAGGATCTCTCAACCAACATGCTTGTATTGCCGCCTGCAAATTATCAGTTTCAGTTTCTGTCAAAGGAGTACTTAAACTATTTTGGGAAGCCGAAGATTGAATTGCTTCAGAAATGGCCGACTCTATAATTTTACTTTCTGATTTTATCTCAAAATTTGGTTCTTGAATGTAACGCGGACGCCTTTTAGGCCTCAGTGATGAAACCAAATTATCCGCTAAGGTCTTTTTTTTCTCCTTCACAGCATCTTGCTCATCTATAGATTTGGTTGCACTTTTTAATGACTCGGAAAGTTTGATTTCAGGTTGCGGTATTTGGGTTGGTGTCAAAACTGTGCTGGGTTTTTCAAATTTAGCTGGTTCATCTTGCACATCTGGCAATTTATTTAATATTTCTGAAACTGGGGGCTGCAGTTTTTCAGATACTTCAGGAGTTTTTGGTGAAGGAGGTATTTCTATCTCCGGTTTCTCTATTAATGGTTCTAAAGGCTCATCCAAAACCACTTCAGGTCCTTCTGATTTTAAAATTTGACTTTCTTCTTTAAAAGCAAAATTTAAATTATCATCATTTTCACCCATTTGAGTAAACGTACTTGTTTCTTCAGATACTGAAGGTGAGATATTAGATGCATTAAGATCAATAAATTCCTGTTCAGAAATTAAAGAAACACTTGAATATTCAATTGGGTCTACTTCTTTTTGGAATACAGGGCCTATAAATAATCCCGTTAAAAGTACTAAATGTGCAATTCCAGATATATAATGCCCAAATTGCATACTCGCTTCAATCGTTAGAAACTTCGTTTAAGGCCGGGCCTCCAATGTCCGTGACTAACCCTATATCCTGAAAACCGCCGGCATTGAGAGCACCCATAATCTGCATAACGATTTCATATGGAATGGCTCCATCAGCACGCAAAAAAATTCGATTACTTGAACGTTCAGCAGCAACACCTTGGAGACGAGTAACTAATTCTTCTCTTGGAATAGTGCTAGTTTGCAAAACAATTTTTCCTTCTTTTGTAATTGTAATAGTTAGGGGTTCTTCATTTTCTGACTCTAATGCATTAGCGGCACTTTTGGGCAATTCAACATCGACACCAACGGTCAACATAGGAGCTGCTACCATAAAAATAATTAGAAGAACTAACATTACGTCAACAAAAGGTGTCACATTTATCTCAGACATAGGAATTGATCTTCGACTATGCCGTCGTCTCGACTGTTTAAAGTTTTTCAAATTGGCAGAGGCACCCATATTAACTATCCAATTGCCGGCTCAATATTGTTGAAAACTCATCAGCAAAACTTTCGTAACCGGCCACTAGCCTATCACAGTCGGCATTGAGCTTATTGTAAAAAACGACTGCTGGAATAGCGGCTAGCAGTCCAAGACCCGTAGCAAGCAAAGCCTCTGCAATACCAGGGGCAACTACAGCTAAATTTGTATTTTGCTGCTGAGCGATTTCAATAAAAGCATTCATTATGCCCCAGACTGTTCCAAATAAGCCTACAAATGGCGCCGTAGAACCAACAGTTGCTAATACAGTCAATCCCGACTGCAATTTTTCAGCTTCTCTGGAGACAGCTACATCCATTGACCTGTCAACGCGTGATTGAATGCCCGCTATTAGACCACCATCTGCACGCTGTGACTGCTCCCATTCCTTCATACCCGCTACAAAGATTTTAGCCGCGCGACCGCGCGGGTTTTGTCCAAGTTGTTGATATAGTTCATCCAAAGGCTCACCAGACCAAAAAGCTCGGTCAAATCTTGCTGCATCTCTTCTTGCTGAACTAAAAACTAAATGTCTTTGAAAAATAATAGACCATGCCCAAAAAGATGCTCCAATCAGCAATAATATTACAATTTTAACTGTAATTGTCGCTCGAGCAAAAAGAGCCCAGAAAGAAAAATCAATTTCTGGCGTCGCTGCTATAGCTTTTAATATTAATGCTTCTGCTATCATGGTTTAATGTCTCGCAAATATAAAACCGGTATCGTGTTAACATGAGAAAAGGGATCTAGTATAGTTTTATGTCATCAATATTTTAATCTTTTCTGGCAATCGTTGAACTTTACCAGAATTCGAAGTGCATGCTACACATACTTCTGCCTTAAATATTACTTCATCTTCGCGAAAAATATTTTGGTAGAAGTATGCTCTGACCGGGGAAACAACTTTTACCTCTGTATCGACCGTAAGCATGTCATCAAAATGGGCAGGTAAGAGATAATCTGCTTTTAGTTTTGTAACTACAAAAATGGTTTGTTCCTCATTCCTCATTTTGATTTGATCAATACCCAGGTCACGAATCCATTCGCTTCGGGCTCTTTCTATAAAACGTAGGTAATTGGCATAATATACAACGCCTCCTAAGTCAGTATCCTCATAATAAACTCGGATATCCATTGAGTGATGTTTCATACCTAATTTTTCCTTAACAAATCTATCCTAGCCTGCGCTCTCAAGGCATGGCTTTTATCGTTTGCGACTAATGGCATTGTCGGGTCGTAAACTGCTCTTACAATGTCACCAATTATTGGATTAAGTATAGCCCCACCTTTTTTTGTGATCAAAGTTGGCGAATTGTTTTTGAACGCATCATCAGACCAAAGTAAAAACATCTGAACAACTTGGTTTAAACATAAAACTTCAGCAGATACTGAGGTTAAGTTTTCATCCATACAAATAAAAGTGAATACCGCTTTTATTCCTCCATCGGCATCAAACCTAAAAAACCTATACTGATTTGCTTGAATAGATTTTAACCGTTCGACTAAATTACCAAGATCCGGTATTATTCGATCTAAATCGTTAACTTCAAGTAGCTCATCCCAAGACAAAAAGAAAAAAAACATTGCATTTGATCCCAACTCAGGATCAGTTTCTACTAATTTATGATTAGCCAAAAAGACCATTGATTGGATGGCCGCTTTTAACGTGACAAGCGTTTCATCCTGAACACCAAAGACAACCGGAGCAATAGGCCTTCCCCATCTTGCAAAAATATATTGTCCATCCGATCGAGTGAAATATGCCTCTATTGAATCTTTCTTTTTCAAAATTTTAACCAGTGATACTTTATTTAAGTTTACTCAAACATATCCACCTGCGACTTAGGTGGTCGCATCCCAAGGTGCCTCCAACCGTTTTTTGCTAGCATGCGGCCACGAGGTGTTCGCTGGATTAATCCCATTTGCAAAAGGTAAGGTTCAATAACTTCTTCCAAAGCATCCCTGCTTTCAGAAATCGCTGCGCATATTGTTTCGATTCCAACAGGCCCTCCCGAATACTGTTCCGCAATTAATCGAAGGTACTTACGGTCTGCGCCATCAAGGCCTAACTTATCCACGCCAAGACGGGTCAAGGCATGGTCAGCTATTTTTTTATTAAGAATACCATCACCCTCGACCAAAACAAAATCAACTACCCGTCTTAAAAGACGACCAGCTATTCTTGGCGTTCCTCTAGCTCGTCGAGCAATTTCTCTCGCACCACTTTCATCTGTCACAATCCCAAGTTTTTTTGTATTAAGTTTTACAATCTCATAAAGTTCTTCATCAGAATAATACTGCAACCTTATGGGAATCCCAAACCTATCACGTAGTGGCGTAGTAAGAAGCCCCAATCTAGTTGTTGCCCCAACCAGCGTGAATGGCTGGAGTTCAATTCGCACTGTTCTCGCTGCTGGACCCTCTCCAATTACGAGATCCAACTCAAAATCCTCTAAAGCTGGATATAAAATCTCCTCCACAACCGGATTCAGTCTGTGAATTTCATCAATAAATAATACATCGTTAGCTTCTAAATTGGTTAAAATAGCTGCAAGATCACCTGCCTTTGCTAAAACTGGGCCAGAGCTCGTTTTAAAATTCACTCCAAGCTCTCTGCTAATTATCTGAGCAAGGGTAGTTTTACCTAAGCCTGGCGGTCCAAAAAATAAGGTGTGATCCATGGCATCTTTTCGCTGTCTTGCACTCTCAATAAACACTCGAAGGTTAGATCGAGCTTCGGCCTGCCCTATAAATTCATCCAAAGATTTTGGCCGAAGAGCTCTATCACTATCCTCTTGTATTGGCTCCTCTCGAAGTAAAGGGTTTATTTCGCTCATTGTTATCCCTTTGGACTCAGCATTTTAAGTGAATTTCGAATTAATTCTTCAGTGCTTAAATTAGGATTTTCATTTAGAATTTTAGCTACGGTAGCGGCGGAATCACTTGGAGTGTAACCTAGATTTTGCAATGCGGATAAAGCATCAGCTTGCGAAGTTTTATTCGATATAGCTAAATTTATAGTTTTATGCTCGTCGATCAGTTCAACAACATCTTCCTGATTTAGCGTGTTTCTTCTTTCACCAACCTCACTAGGGATAATTGACATAATATGGGCTACTTTATCTTTTAATTCATTTACTACCCGTTGAGCAGTCTTCGGTCCTATACCCTTGGCAGACTTAATTGAAGTCCAGTCACCTAATGCAATGGCTCGGCTGACACCATCTTCTCCCAAAGCACTTAATATGGCCAAAGAAGCTTTAGCACCTACTCCCTGCACAGACATTAACAGTCTATACCATTCTTTCTCAATTTGTGATACAAACCCGAATAATTGCATAAGATCTTCGCGGACAAGCAAGTCTGTATAAATTGTTGTGAATTCTTCATCAGTCGATATTTCAGCAAGAGTACGCTCTGAGCAAAAGACTAAATATCCAACACCGTTAACATCCAATAAAAAATGATCTTGAGCCTTATAGTCTACTCTACCCCGCAATCTCCCAATCATAATCAAACCTTCTCTAAAGCTTGTTGAAAACGACTGTTTGATACTGCATGAAAGGAATGACAAATGGCAATCGCCAGAGCATCTGCTGCATCTGGTCCATTTAATTGCACACCAGGAAGTTGAAGCTGTATCATGTGCACTACTTGTTGTTTGTCTGCATGCCCAACACCTACCACAGTCTTCTTTATTTTATTAGGAGCATATTCTGACACAGTAAGACCAAATTTCTTTGGCGCCAACAAAGCTATCGCTCTTGCTTGGGCAAGTTTAAGTGAGTTGACACCATCTTTGTTAATAAATGTATTTTCCACCGCAGCTTGCGTCGGATGCCAAGTTTTAAGTACTTCTTCCATCTGTTCAAATAAACAAAAAAGCCGCGTAGCTAAGTCTTGACCGTTGGATTTGCAAACACCATTTGCAATGTGACTTAGCTTATTTCCTTTTACATCGATTATTCCCCAACCCATATTTCTTAGGCCTGGGTCTATCCCTAAAACTCGCATTTATCACTGCCCTTTTTATTTAAATGCAGAGTAGCACGAAACGTGAACAAAATCCAATGCCTTTATTATTCTAATGTCATTAATCAGGATTAAGTGCAAAACTTTGTTATAATTTTAATATCGAGCTATTTTCATCTAAACAATCCATTATAAAAGTTTTATTTGGATGAACTTAAAGTTAGGGTTACCCATTCATCAATATCAATGCGATCTAGTAATTCCAGTTTGTTTTGACGATAAACTTTAATAATTTCTCTCGCTTGTACGTCTAAAATTCCAGAAATAATGGCATGTCCACTACTTTTTAAATATCTCCGAATGCAAGGAGCTAAATCAATTAAAGGTGGTTTTAAAATATTAGCAAATATTAGATCGAAAGGTGCATTGGACTTGATTTGCGTATCCTCGAAACCTGTTGCTTGAAGACAAGCAATACGGTTTTCCAAATTGTTAGCCTTCAAATTTGCTAATGCAACTTCTACTGCGACTTGATCGACATCGCTCGCGATAATCCTAGAAGAAGAAACCTTTCCAACCGCCATAGCAAGCACTGCCGTGCCACAGCCTATGTCAATAACTTCATTTATCTTTTTGCCACTCGCAACTAACTTATCTAACGCTAAAAGACAGCCTTTTGTCGTTCCATGATGCCCAGTGCCAAAGGCCATTGAAGCTTCGATGAGTAATCCAACACGATCCTTTGGCAGTTTATGAGAATCGTGTCTACCAAAAACAAAAAACTGTCCAGCTTCAACAGGGCTCAATTCTCTTTTTACCTTTGTAACCCAATCTGTTTCTGGTATTTCCGAGATAGCAAATCCATCTGCTTTAAAAGCGTTTTCCAATATTAAAATTGATATTTCGTCTGGTCTATCGTGAAAATAAGCACCTACTTCCCATTCACCAGAACCATCTTCCAACTCAAACACCCCTACACCCATGGGAGGTGGATTAAGTTTTTCTAGAGCAACACCTAATCTCTTAGCTCGATCTTTATCTTTAACTTTTGTAATGGCTGAATAGGTTAACAATTTTTAATCTCTTTTTTTATTTAGAATAAGTTTCAGACATCATCAAAGTTTCATTCCCAATAATAGGAAACCTAGGAACCAATAAAGCCAATAAAAATGATAAAAAAGCTAAAAAGGCAGCAGCCATAAATACGATTGCTGGCGAAACGAGCCATAATAGTCCTAACAAAACCGGAAGAAATACAGCAGCAATATGATTTATCGTAAATGCAACAGCTGCAGTAGGAGCTATATCTTCAGGAGAGGATATTTTTTGAAAGTATGTCTTAAGAGCCATTCTCAATCCAAAAAATAGGTGGTCAAGCACAAACAATACAGCTGCTAAAGTAACCCCCCAATCAAATAAATAAATTCCTCCATAGGCCATAAAAACGCAGATTAAACCAGAATACTCGATTAGTAAGGCGCGTCGCTCCCCAAAGTGAGCTATAAAATAGCCAAAAATCGGTGCTACAAAAATATTGATTATCAAATTAATCAGGAAGAGCGCTGTCAGTTGATGAACTTGAAAACCAAATTTTTCAACCATCATAAAACCTGCAAAAACTACAAATATTTGTCTGCGCGCGCCTGATAAAAATTGCAAAGCATAGTATAACCAATAGCGACGACGCATTACTAATTTCGTTATTTGCTTTGTTTCCGTTTTAAAGTTTGGGAAAAAGAACAAGCAAAATAATGCTATTAAAGCGGTTAAACCACCTGACGATAAATACAAAAAATTGAATGAAAGCCCAAATTTTTGCCAGCCAACGATTATTCCAAGATAAGCAAAAAGTGTTGCTAATGAGCCCGCCCCGACTAACCAACCTATAATTTTGGGAGCTTTTTCCTTTGGAAGCCACTGTAATTGTAATGATTGATTGACGGTTTCAAAGTAATGAAAACCAAAGGAACTGATAAGAGTAATAACAAGTAGACCAGCCATAGACGGAAAATAAGCTGTGATGGCAGTTGCGAAACCGAGTATAGCAAGAAAAATTAGCCCAAGCGTCTGTTCCCTGATGACCAAAAGCAGCAAAATGATACCTACAGCTAAAAAACCGGGAACTTCTCTTACCGTATGTAACAAGCCAATGTCGGAACCGTCAAAATCAGCAACCTGGACAACGAAGTTGTTTAGCAACGCAGACCAAACGTTAAACGCGATTGGCATTGCTGCAGCCATAATAAACAAGAGAAAAATAGGCCTACGCCAAAAAGGTAATCCGCTCACATCAAAGATAGAAACCGAACGAGCCATAAACAAAACCTATTATAAGGGAGATTTTAACTTTGAAATGAGTTAATAAAAGCTTTGAGGATCAATGTCGATGGATAATCTCAAATCACCTTTAAGCGAAACGCTAGTAACCCACTTTCGAACTGCATCTTGGAGCCCTGGAGTTCTAGGTGATTTGACTAAAAAACGTATTCGGTGGCGCCTTTTTATCCTTGCAATTGGTGCTGGAGCAGGACCATAGGCTCTTGCTCTAATTATATCTAAAGCCTGAGTATTATTTTTAAGCTGGTTGGCTGCAGACATGGCCCTTTCAAAGTCACTTGATGAAATAATTATTCCCACCAATTTTCCAAATGGTGGCATACAAGCTAACTCGCGCTGTTTAGCTTCAGAAATCCAAAAATCATCGTCATTCCCTTTTAGAATTGCTTCGACAACAGGATGTTCAGGCTGATAGGTTTGAATTAAAGCTCTTCCTTTATTATCTGTTCGCCCAGCTCTTCCGGAAACTTGCCTAACCAATTGGTAGGTCCGCTCTGCTGCTCTCAAATCTGATCCATGAAGACCAATATCGATATCAATCACACCAACCAATCTCAATTTTGGGAAATTGTGCCCTTTAGCAACCAGCTGAGTGCCAATAATTATGTCAGTATTCCCTTCAGAAATTTTTTGAATTTCATCTTTTAGCGATTTTGCTGACCCGTGTAAATCAGAAGACAAAACTGATATTTTAGCTTTAGGGAATTTTATTTGAGCCTCTTCGGCTAGCCTTTCTACGCCGGGACCAACAACTGCTAATTTTCCTATTATTCCACATGAAGGACACTTATTAGGCATAGGTTTGGTATGGCCACATTGATGACACATAAGCCGGTTGATAAACCTATGTTCAACCATTCTTGCGTCACATTGATCACAAGATATTTGGTTGCCACATACCCTGCAGACAGTTGTTGGAGAATAACCTCTTCTATTCAAAAACAAAAGAGTTTGGTCGCCGCTTTGTAGGCACTCAGTAGTAGACTTTTCCAGTCTATTAGAAATCCACTCATCAGACTTCAGATTTTCTTTGCGTAAATCTATTGCGGATAAATTTGGTAGGGTCGCCTCGCCATATCGTTCATGGATCTGAACATGATTATACTTACCATTTTTTGCATTAACCCAACTTTCGAGACTTGGAGTTGCCGAAGCAAGGATCACCGTGGCCATTTCAATTGAAGCTCTCAAGACGGCCATGTCTCGAGCATTATAAATTACGCCATCCTCTTGTTTATATGACTGGTCGTGCTCTTCATCTACAATAACTAAACCCAAATTTATAAAGGGCAAAAATAAAGCCGAGCGAGCACCAATAACTAATTTGGCACCTCCACTTGCAACCATTTTCCAAACCCGTCGACGCTCAGCGAGCGTCACTCCCGAATGCCATTCCGCAGGATTTTCACCAAATCTTTTTTTAACTCGGTCAAAAAACTCTGAAGTGAGAGCTATCTCAGGTAAAAGAACCAAAATTTGCTCTCCCTTTCTTAAAGCATCAGCCACTGCTTCAAGATAAACCTCCGTTTTGCCCGAACCTGTCACTCCTTGTAAAAGAATTGCAGAAAAACTATTTTGCTTTTGAATATTCTTTATTTTTTCGCATACGCTAATCTGATTTGGGTTTAATCTTTTTGGTTTGAAATCCGGATTGAGTCGCGGATATGGCCTATCACGCGGAATTAGTTCTTCACTTAGCAAACCATTCCGAGCGGCAGTTGCGATCACGGCGGCACTGACTCCCGAAATACTTACTATCTCTTTGCTAGTGAGTTTATTCTTATTGGTTTTTGATAAAGCCGAAATCAGGCGATTGCGTTGAGGGGTTTTCTTAAAATCGGAATGATTTGAAACTAGTGAGAAAACCTTTTGAGTAACTGATGGCTTATTCAAGTCCGGAACACGTGTGCATAGTCTTAAGATAAGATTTAAGGGTGTAATGGTGTAATCAGAAACAGCCTCTAAAAACTTTCTCATTGAGATGGACATTGGTGGAGCGTCAATTACACTTATTGCATTGCGCAATTTTGAGAGGTCATAGTGACCGTCGCCGGGGCCCCAAACAACACCCATCACTTTTCTTTTACCCAATGGTAAAATTAAAAAAGAGCCAATTTTACACCCGCCCTCTGGAGCCAAATAATCTAAGAAACGCGCAAATGGCTCCGTCGTTACAACAGCGATACGTTCATTTTCATTGTAAAATTCCCGCGCTTTCAAATTAACCCCAAATTAATTTAACGATTATGCAGCAAAAGACTTTAATAGGAAACAATCTTGCATTAATCACTGATATAACGAAGACACTTAACATTGGCCAATCCCAAAAGGATGATAATTATGAAATTTTTCGTAGATACTGCCGAAATTGACGAAATTAGAGAACTTAACGAGTTGGGTATGGTAGACGGAGTGACAACTAACCCATCGTTAATACGAAAATCTGGACGAGAAATAATAGACGTTACAAGAGAAATTTGTGAGATCGTATCTGGTCCTGTAAGCGCAGAAGTCACCGCTATAGAATCTGAGCAAATGATAGCCGAGGGTATAAAATTGGCTCAGATAGCAGATAATATAGCTGTTAAAGTTCCACTAACTTGGGACGGATTAAAAGCATGCAAAGCACTTTCTGATCTGGGTCATATGGTAAATGTAACTCTTTGCTTTTCGCCCAACCAAGCGCTGCTTGCCGCCAAAGCAGGTGCAACCTTCATATCTCCGTTTATCGGAAGACTTGATGACATTAATTTAGACGGACTAGACCTAATTGGGGACATTCGCTTAATTTATGACAACTACGGGTATGAAACTCAAATTCTTGCTGCCTCTATCCGAACAGTTAACCACGTAACTCAAAGTGCTTTAATTGGCGCAGATGTTATGACGGCTCCACCATCAGTAATAAAATCTTTAGTCTCGCACCCTCTTACCGATAAAGGACTAGCTGCCTTTCTGTCTGATATTAAACAAGCAGGGCAAAAAATAATTTAAATATTACGCAGATAATAATATTAAAAATGAGTGATAAATAATGGACGATCAGCTTCGTGAAGAAATCCTGGCGAAAGCCCACGAAATTTTAAATGACGAAACCTTATTAAGAGCACTCATAGAGGCTAGCGACAAAAACTTGGGAAGCAAAATAGTCGACCTTCGCAGTGTTGCTATGCAGAAAATGGACGGTGAATTAAAAAAACTAAAAAGATCCAACCAGCAAGTCATTGCAACAGCATACGAAAATTTGGTTGGTATGAAACAAGTGCATCAAGTCGTATTGAAGTCGCTAGAACAAAATAATTTTGATGAATTTATCACTAACTTAGATACTGAGGCTTGTAATATTTTGAGGGTCGATTGCATTAAAATTGGTTTGGAAACTCATTCTTCACTTCAAAATAACGAAAAGTACGATTCAAAACTATCAAAGCTTCTTGATTTATATCCTGTCAACTTTGTTGATACTTACATTTCGCAGGGTGAAAATAACAACACAGATGACGTTATATTAAGACCCACTCCAAAAGGCTCTGAACAATTGTATGGCAAAGTTTCTAAGAATTTAAAATCGGAAGGCTGTATAAAATTAAGGATTGGAAATGAAAAAATCATTGGCATTCTGGCTTTAGCAAGCAAGGAAAGGGCAAAATTTACTGCACAACAAGGAGTTGAACTTCTTAAGTTTATGGGAAGCGTATTTGAGCGCAGAATAAGTCATTGGCTAAACTAGAACTCATATCGTCAGTACAACTAACCTTATTGAACGAGTGGCTTGATTTAAAATCTGCATTAGAGGGGTCGTCTTCAAATACTTTAGCAGCATATAGACGGGATCTAATAGATTTTTTCTCCTTTTTAACATTACTTAATGGAGGTAAGAGTGGCATTAGACAGCTTGAGTCAATAGATCAAGCTTCTATGAGATCTTGGATGGTAGAAAACCGCAGATCAGGCAAAACCTCTCGATCAATAGCAAGACAACTTTCATCAGTGAAATCATTTTACAAATGGTTTGCAAAAAGACGCGGCATTGATCCAACTATGGTTTTGATTACAAAAGCTCCAAAATTTCAAAAAAAATTGCCCCGGGCGCTTTCACAGGAAGCTGCAAAGGAAATTTCAAGCAGTGCCGATTTAAGCGAAAATAAGCCATGGATAATCGCAAGGGATACCGCAGTACTACTATTACTGTATGGTTGTGGTTTACGAATTTCAGAAGCACTCAGTTTGAAGTATCGTGAAATGCCTTTAACAGATACTTTAAAAATTAAAGGCAAAGGTGAGAAATTTAGAGTTGTGCCGGTCTTACAAATAGCAAGAGACGCTGTAAAAAACTACCTTGAGCTGTTACCATTTACTTTAAATAGTAACGATAATATCTTTAGAGGCGTCAGGGGCGGCAGCTTAAATCCGAGGTCAATACAATTAGTCATGAAATTGATACGTGAAAAACTTGGAATAGCTGCAAATGCAACTCCACATTCATTGCGGCACAGCTTTGCAACTCATCTTTTAACGTCGGGCGCAGACCTTCGCTCAATCCAAGAACTATTGGGACATGCTAGCCTATCTACAACACAAATTTATACATCTATGGATTCTTCGCACTTAATGGATGTGTATACAAGAACACACCCGAAAGCTAAATCGAAAATAAATAAAATTTGATTTTTATATTGGAAATTTGAAAATTAATGGAAATCCGAGCATCAAAAGAAAGATTTACAGCTTTATTGGTTCACTTTTTCACCGCAACTGGAGCTGTTTTTGCTATGCTAGCCATGCTTGCGGCAGCAGATGAAAAGTGGAGTTTGATGTTCCTATGGCTTGTAGTTGCCTTCGCAGTTGACGGAATAGATGGCCCATTAGCTCGTCATTTTGATGTTAAAAAAAATGCTCCTCGTTTTGACGGAAATTTACTTGATTTAATAATAGACTATTTAACGTATGTCTTTATTCCCGCTTTTGCTCTTTTCAAATCTGGTCTACTACCTGGATGGACAGGATGGTTCGTTATCATAATAATAACTTTCTCTTCAGCTATGTACTTTTGTGATAGTAATATGAAAACAAAAGACAACAGTTTTCAGGGCTTCCCTGGCTGCTGGAACATGGTAATCCTCGTGCTGTTTGCCATTAAACCAAGTTTTTGGCTTATAATTGCAATAGTTGCAATTTTGGCATTATCAATGTTTTTACAGATTAAATTCATACACCCAGTTCGAACCGTCAGGTGGAGGGTTGTAAGCTTGCCAATAGCATTATTGTGGACTGGATTTGGAGCATGGGCTGCTTGGGTTAATTTTGATCCTAACAGTTTAGCAATTTATGGCCTTATTTTTTGTTCGTTATATTTAGTATTGGCCGGCGCACTACAACAAGTCATACCGAGTGTTAAAAATAGGTAGCATAAGTTCAATAAATCTTTTTATTTTTGGACCTAAAACGAATTGAACACCTTGTATCTCCTGCCGGTTTAACTATTATACGCTACTAGAAAATTGAGGGATACAAATGTCTTGGACCGATGAACGCGTTGAAATATTGACTAAAATGTGGGCTGAGGGCAATTCTGCAAGTCAGATAGCTAAGGAACTTGGCGGCGTTACAAGAAATGCGGTTATTGGAAAAGTTCACCGCTTGGGTTTGTCCAACAGAGCGACAACAAGCACTTCTAAAAAAGCGGATTCAAACGCAAAGTCAGTCCCTAAGAGCAGCTCTAAGGCTAAGCAAAAAACTCGGAAGATTGAAGTCTCAGAACCAAAGTCAGACAATGTTACTTCCCTAAGGCGTCAAATAATTCCGGCCGGCCAACCGCTTCCACCGCAACCATCAGCAAACGAAATAAGTCCTGAAGCTTTAGCGCGTGTAAGTGAAATAGAAAAAAAGGCAAAAAAATTAAGCCTACTGGAGCTCACAGAAAAAACATGCAAATGGCCAGTTGGCGATCCTGCAACAGAAGAGTTTTGGTTTTGTGGGCTGGCCACTCAATCAGGAAAACCTTACTGTGAAGCTCATGTTGGCGTAGCTTTCCAGCCTATGAATAGTCGCCGCGACAGGCGCAGGTCATAAAGCGCATTCTCATTAAAAAACTTCATACGGTCACTTCGTAGCCAATTTCTTCAGGTTCATCGTCTATAATTTGGGCTGGAAAACCGGCAGCGCGAATATCTAGACCTGTAGTTTCTTCAAGTCTCTTTATAATATTGGGAGATAATTCTCTTGGACCAAACCGTTGTATTCCATCGGCAAATATTGAAATTAACAAAGGGTTCAACTCCAAAGGTATTTTTGCACGATCAGCCACAGCTTGAAACAAGCCTATATCTTTGGCGACTAAATCCATGGTGAATGAAATATCTCTACTTCCATTTAATATTACTTGGCTTTCAGTTTCATTAACAAATGAGTTACCAGAAGAAATAGAGAAAGCTTTATAAGCAACACTTAAATCCATTCCAGCACCTTTAGCTACAGTTAATGCTTCTGCACAAGAAACAAGATTTGCAGTCGCAAGATAATTTGTAATAACCTTCAATATGCTAGCCGACCCTAACTCCCCAGTATGCAATACTCTACGCCCCATTTTTGTTAAGAGTGGCAGAATATATTCAAAAGTTGATCGGTCACATCCGGAAAAAATACTTATATTTCCCGTATCAGCTCTATGGCAACCGCCAGATACAGGACAATCGACAGCAGCTCCGCCTTTATCCATCACTAACGCTCCCAACCTCCTTACCTCGGCTTCGTCCGTAGTTGACATTTCAATCCAAACTTTACCTGGGGTTACAAAATCAATCATCTGTTGCATAACTTCATTTGATGCACTCGGACTAGGCAAACAGGTGATTATCACATCGCATGCCTGCATAGTATTTTGTGGATTTTTTCCATCGTTTGCGCCCCTATTTGCAAATTTTTTTACTAAAGCCTCGTCAAGATCGTAAACTGAGAGTTTAATACCATTGCGTAAGAGACTTCCCGCTAATTTACCACCTACATTTCCTAAGCCAATAAATCCAACATGCATATTTCATAACCTTCACCAAGAATTCATTTATTTTATATGAAATTTAAAAATCAGTTAAGTGAAAACGCGACAGTTATCTTAAAAAATTTTATTTAAGTCACAGCTTTTAAAACAATCTGCTGATAAATTTTTTTAATCTCTGGTACCGAAATTCTACCATCTTTTTTATACCAAGTATTCACTTCTTTGAGCATACCGATAATTGCGAGACTTGCTATTTTAGTCTCTTCGCATGCAAATAAATTTTTATTTACTCCGTCGCTTAAAATCTTGCTCAGTACGAGCTCATATTTATTTCTAAGATTTTCAATTTTTTCAAAATTTTCAGGGCTTAAATTTCGAAGCTCCATGTATGCAATAAAAACTTCTTCTGGGCGGTTAATATGATACTCAATGTGAAAATCCACAAAAAATTCCAATAATTTATCAGATTTTTCAGGTAATTTTTGTCTATGCCAAGTTTGTAACAGGTTTTCCATATGATTTATTAATAATTCGGATAAAATTGTCTGTTTATCTGGAAAATAGTTATACAAAGCACCAACTTGAAGGCCAACTTTAGAAGCAATTTGTCTCATAGAGACGGCTGCATAACCTCGCTCAGCAAAAAGATGTAATGCAATCTCGCTGATTTTGGGCTTTGTAAGCTTTGCGTAAGATCCTAAAGTTCGAGCCATGTCTGGATATTAACTGAACAATTGTTCAAAAAAAACCCTGAATATAGCAGGATGTAAGAGATCTAATAGATTGCAAGGAATGTTATCTCAATATACACCGGCCGCACTAATAGCTTTTGAGAAGGATAGGAAATGACTAAACCCTTAAGGCTTGGTATTGCTGGGTTAGGCACTGTAGGCGTTGGCGTAATTAAAATAATTCAAAATAAGCTATCTCTTTTAGAAGTCAGAACAGGAAAGCAAATTTTAATTTCTGCTGTAACAGCAAGATCTAAAACTAAAGATAGAGGAGTAGATCTATCTTCTTATGACTGGGAAAATGATCCTGTTGCTCTTGCTAGCCGGGAAGACATTGACGTTTTCATTGAGCTTATTGGAGGTCACGAAGGTGCTGCCAAAGACGCCGTAGAAGCCGCAATAAGTAAAGGAAAAAATGTTATTACAGCTAATAAAGCTCTTTTAGCTCATCACGGCCATAAGTTAGCATTAAAAGCAGAAGAAAATGGATCAATTTTAAGATTTGAAGCTGCCGTTGCTGGCGGTATTCCAGTTATTAAGTCTTTGACCGAAGGCCTAGCAGGTAATTCTATCAACAGAATAATGGGCGTTATGAACGGGACCTGTAATTATATTTTAACGAGAATGGAAACGTCAGGATTAAATTATGAAGAAGTTTTTTCAGAAGCTGATGAATTAGGCTATTTAGAGGCAGATCCCAATCTGGATATTGGAGGGATAGATGCTGCCCATAAACTTTCAATACTGTCATCAATTGCTTTTGGCACAGAGATAAACTTCAATGGAGTTGAATTAGACGGCATAGATAAAATAACACTCAACGACATTCATCAAGCCGCAGACATGGGGTTTAAAATAAAGCTGTTAGGCGTAAGTCAAATGACCAGTAGCGGGTTGGAACAGAGAATGAGTCCATGCCTGGTTCCTACTATTTCTCCTTTAGGCCAACTAGAAGGGGGAACTAACATGATAGTGATAGAAGGCGACCAAGTCGGTCAGATTGTACTTCGCGGAGCTGGCGCGGGTGAAGGACCAACTGCGAGTGCTGTAATAGCGGATTTAATGGATCTAGCTCGCGGGATCAGTGTAGCACCCTTTGGCCAGCCAGCAAAAACACTTATGAAAACTTCGTCTTCAAAATCACAAACACCCGCACCTTATTACCTGAGAATGCTCCTTCATGATGAGCCGGGAGCACTTGCTAAAATAACTAAAATTCTAAGTCAATTTAACGTCTCTATTGATCGTATGCGCCAGTATGGTCATGAAGATGAAAATGCCCCTGTTCTAATAGTCACGCATGAGATCAGTCACGAGGATTTAATGACAGCGATCAAAGAACTACCGAAAACAAAGGTTTTGAAAGCTCAACCACTAGCAATTAGAATAGAAGCGGTATGAGGTATCTACTGTTAGGACAAAAATTATGAATTCTAAAATAGATTTTAATGATCGTATGTTGTCTTTGGGTTTAGCTCGTGTTTCTGAAGCAGCTGCAATAGCGTCTGCAGACCTGATAGGTAGGGGCGACGAAAAAGCGGCAGATCAAGCGGCAGTAAATGCAATGCGAGATCAATTAAATAAATTGGATATTTCTGGTTTTGTTGTCATTGGTGAGGGTGAAAGAGATGAAGCACCTATGCTTTATATTGGAGAGGAGGTTGGAACTGGGGATGGTCCCGGCGTAGATATTGCCCTTGACCCGCTTGAAGGGACAACCCTAACCGCCAAAGATATGCCCAATGCACTAACGGTTATAGCAATGGGACCACGCGGGTCAATGTTACACGCTCCTGATGTTTATATGGAAAAACTGGCAATTGGACCGGGTTATAAACCTGATGTAGTGACTTTAGACATGTCTCCCCGTGACCGTATTCTCTCACTGGCTAAAGCAAAAAAATGTAATCCTAAAGATATCACAGTATGCGTTCTGGATAGGCCACGACACCAAAATATTATTGAAGGTGTGCGCGCTACAGGTGCTGCCATTCGCCTAATTACCGATGGCGACGTGGCAGGCGTCATGCATTGCGCAGAACCAGACATCACTGGAATTGATATGTACATGGGAATTGGCGGAGCTCCGGAAGGCGTACTTGCTGCTGCCGCTTTGAAATGTATGGGTGGGCAAATCTACGGGCGGCTTATTTTTCGTAATGAAGACGAGAAAGCCCGTGCTATTAAAGCAGGTATAACCAATTTTGATCGTATTTATACGAAAGACGAAATGGTCACACAGGACGTTATTTTCGCAGCAACTGGTGTTACTGGCGGATCTTTACTTCCCGCGATAAAAAGAGAAGTGGGTTTTATCACCACCGAAACTTTGCTTATGAGGTCTAAAACAAGGTCAATACGCCGAATGATTTATAGAAACCCAACGAAATAGATAAAATTGAGCTATCTTGGCATTGAAAAATCTATCTTAGGAAAGCAATGGATTGGACCGAGTTCTGAGCAAGAAAGAAATCAGGAAAAGCTTTTTCAAGAAACGGGTTTTCCCATTGCGCTGTGCGCCGTTTTAAGCCGTTTGAAAATAGATACGAATTCTGCACCAAAATATCTTGAGCCTACCCTAAAAGAATTGATGCCAGAACCATCTAAATTAAAGGACATGACAAAAGCTGCAGAGAGGATTCTACACTCGGTAAAAACCGGAGAAAAAATTGCGATCTTTGCAGATTATGATGTGGATGGCGGCTGCTCGGCAGCCCTTTTGATAGATTGGTTTCGATTTTTTAATATTGAATGTACTCTCTACGTACCTGATAGGGTCAAAGAAGGTTTTGGACCCAATATTAAAGCATTGCAGTTGTTAGAAAGTACACATTCTCTAATTATTTGCGTGGATTGTGGAACTCTTAGCCACCAGGCAATAGAAAACTTAAATGCATCTGATCTCATAGTTTTAGACCATCATTTGGCTAGCGAAATATTACCTAAGTGTTATGCAGTTGTGAATCCAAATAGGCAAGATGAGTTAGGGGATTTAAGTCATCTATGTGCAGCTGCAGTTGTTTTTTTATGCTTGGTAGAAATGCGTCGCCTTCTAAGAATGAATGCGGAGGACTCCCCTGATTTAATAAATATGCTAGATCTGGTAGCCCTCGCTACCGTCGCTGATGTTGCTCCTTTAGTTGGAGTAAATAGGGCTTTTGTAAGACAAGGTTTAAAAATTCTAGCTGGTAGAAAAAGGATAGGGCTTGCGGCTTTGTCAGACCAGATAAAAATTGACCAAGAGCTTTCTTCTTACCATTTAGGGTTTTTATTAGGCCCTCGAATAAACGCTGGAGGAAGAATAGGAAAACCAGACTTGGGCGCTCAACTGTTAATTGCACAAGATCTTGAAGCAGCCAAAGCAATTGCCGAGCGTTTAGATCAGCTTAATTTTGAGCGTCGCGAGCTTGAAAAGCAAATCAAAGAGGCAGCACTAGAACAAGCAATTAATCAAAAATCTTTTGAGTCACTTGCTTGGGCTGCAGGGGAATCATGGCACCCTGGGGTTGTGGGAATTGTCGCTTCGCGCCTTAAAGAAGCCACTAACCTACCTTCCATAGTAATTGGTTTTGATGGGTTAATCGGAAAAGGCTCTGGAAGATCTGTTTCTGGTGTGGACCTTGGCTTTGCTATTCAAAAATTAGTAAGTGAGGGATTATTACTGACTGGGGGTGGGCATAAAATGGCCGTAGGGCTTAGCGTGGAAAAAGAAAATTTAGAGAAAGCTATGTATCGTCTTGATGAAATCATTAAGCAGCAAGGCGCTACAATAGATAGCTCACCAAAAGTATTCATAGATACATTGCTATTACCTAGCGCAGCAACATTAGAGCTTGTTGAGTCATTAAATTCTGCTGGCCCATATGGTCCAGGCGCAAAAGCACCAACATTTGTTTTCGCAAACATGCAAATTACCTATTTTAAGCGTATTGGAACTTCTCATCTGCGAATTAAGTTCGGCGATAGTACTGGATCTTTAGATGGAATTTGCTTTAATGCATTTGATACTGAAATTGGACCGGCTCTTGAAAACCATAGGGGACGGGAAATACATCTTTGTGGAAAACTTGATATAAACCAATGGCGTGGCAAGAGAAGTGTTCAATTGCGTGTAGAAGATGCACAGTTTGCCGTTTAATTCTCCGTAAAACGAAAGAATTTCTAAAAATTCATTTTTTTGACTTGCGCCTTTTTAGTTCATTGCATAAAAACCGCTTCACCACTATGTGGCCCGTTCGTCTATCGGTTAGGACGCCAGGTTTTCAACCTGGAAAGAGGGGTTCGATTCCCCTACGGGCTACCACTTCACTTAACCTTTTGATTAAAGAAAAAAATCAGAGCAGAAGTTTGGGTTTTTTTCGAACTGTTTAAAAGTATTATTTTTGCAAATACGTGGTTAAGAAAAACGCTCAGTTTACTCAAGCTATAAATTTATCTAGCTAGGTATGTACTTCACGCATAGCGGAAATACTAATTTATCTGAAGTAAAAGAATAAAATAAACTGCATATTTCAGCATATCAGAAAAGGAAAAGGTATGCTTAAAAAAATATATAAAGTGATGGTCCTGAGTCGAGCAGCAAGTGCAGCCAAAGAAACGTTAAGTACACTTTCAGACAGTCAACTAGACGATATAGGACTGTCCAGAGCAAGTTTTGTAAGTGAAATCGTAAACGGTGTTCGCGAAGACTTAGATAGAGCCGACAATAAAAAATCTAATCACGAAATGATTAGAGAAATAATAAATCCTAATTTAGCTGGGTCTGTGTAAAGCCCGTCCCAAACCTAATTTATGTTTTAAACTTAAAGTAAGCTGCTGCTTATCCTTATTTTTTTTCTTCAAACTTAATACACTTGGGGCATTGTGTATGTTCACTCGCACTAAACTCGTGCCCGCATTTTTCGCAATCAATGTCTTTAACTCTGCGCATTTTACTCTCCGATGGAAAACAGATAGTACGAATAGTAACTTTTTCAAATTTTTCGCATTATATATAACAACCACAATATGTTAGGAGAGACTTAGATGGAAAGTTCTAGCGCTCAAAATAGAAGAATTATTTTAATTCGCGGCATACAAATGCTTCTATTCGGTTTACTAATAAACCTGGGCCTCACCATTATTGGTTTTTTAGCTTTTGTTCAATTTTTTTGGTTACTTATCACCAAAGAAAAGAATTCATTTATTGCAGATCTAGCATCTGGACTTAAGAACTGGTTTGGTCAAGCGATACAATTTATGTTATTAGCCAGCGACTATAAACCTTTTCCCTGGTCAAAAATATAATTTAATCAAATATTTGCATGGTTAATTTCTTAAATTTTACTAACTCACATGGATATCTTAATTGAACGGGAAACTTAAAGGTTTATTGATAACAATATGCGGTGTTTTACTCGTTGTACCTGACTCTTTATTCGTAAGGTTAATTTCTGCTGAGCCAATGGTGACAGCATTTTGGCGAAGCTTAATTTCTGGTATTTTTGCGCTTTTTATTGTTGTTTTTCTCTATGGTGTTCAAGGTTTTAGAGATGTTGTTAAAGCTGGATTTCCTAGCTTAATATATGCAGTTTTAATAGCAAGCACAGCTCCCGCATTTGTTATAGCGGTTACAAATACCAGCGTAGCAAATGTCGTCTTTATATTAGCCTCAATGCCAGTTTTTGCCACAATATTTAGTCGCATATTTTTAGGTGAGCCAATAAAAATTTTGATGGTCCTTACAATGGCGGTAGTGGCAATTGGATTATTTTTTATTGCTTATGGTTCAACAAAAATTCAAATTGCATCATGGAAAGGAGACATCTGGGCAGTTTACGTTTCTGTTGCCTTTGCTGCAGCGTTAACAGCCGTTCGCTCCGCGAGAGCAGTTTCGATGATACCTGCAATTCCATTTGGATACATCGGAGGCGCGTTAGTTTTATCTTTCTTTATTTCACCATTCGAAGTTCAGGCTGAAGATTGGAACCTAATTTTGATGCATGGAACTATCATTGGGGCTTCTTCTTGCTTACTTACACTGGGTCCCCGTTTCATCAGTTCCTCAGAAGTTTCATTACTTGTTTTGTTAGAATCTGTTTTAGCCCCAATTTTAGTTTGGTTCGTTTTAGGTGAATACCCGGGCCAATATGCTATTCTTGGCGGATGTATAGTTGTCAGCGCCTTATCTTTTTTCAATCTTTTTAATTTGTACAAATTAAAGAAAGTTTAAAATTATGATTTTATTAATAAATCAATAATCAGTCGGTGCTCCACCCTCAGATTTTCTACGTGCAATAAAACTTTCCAGCTCTTCTTTGATGCCTTGATCCAAATGTGGCGCCTCAAATTCGTTTAAAATCATTTTATATTTTTTGTGAGCGCGTTCTGCGGTCCAAGTACCCCCAGCTGCTTCCCACGCTTCAAAATTTCGCCAATCAGAAAGAAATGGCTGATAAAAAGCTTCTGAATAACGATCTTGAGTGTGTTGAATTCCAAAAAAGTGCCCATCGTTTCCAACCTCTTTGATAGCATCAACTGCTATATCTTCTGTTTTAGTTGCTGTGAGCATAGGGTCAAAATACCTTTGAATTTGTTGGATAATTTCACAATCCATCACAAATTTTTCAGGACTAGCAATTAACCCTCCCTCTAACCAACCTGCAGCATGATAAACTAAGTTAGTACCAGATTGAACCGCAGCCCATAAACTATTAGAGGTTTCCCAAACTGATTGACCATCAGGAACATTAGCAGCACAGACTCCAGAAGATCGCATCGGTAAACCATAAAATCTGGCAAGTTGCCCTGTCATTTGCGTGGCTCGCATATATTCTGGAGTTCCAAAAGCAGGCGCACCAGATTTCATATCAACATTCGAAGTAAAAGTTCCGATAACACATGCTGCCCCAGGTCGAATATATTGAGCCAAAGCAACCACGCATAGAGCTTCTGCTATGGATTGAGCGACTGCCCCAGCCATTGTAACGGGAGCCATGGCGCCTGCCAAAGTGAACGGCGTTACAATAAGTGCCTGATTTTTTTTTGCTAATCTCATCCAGCCATCTAGCATAGGCTCATCATGTTTCAGTGGAGACGTTGAATTTATGTTGGTAAACATTTTAGGACTGGTCTCAAATTCCTCATGGCTCAAATTTCCTGCGATGCGTACCATTTCCATCACATCTTCAACCCTCTCTTTGCCCAAACTGTAGGCATGAGCTACCTTATCAGATAAAATCAATTTATCGAAAACAGCATCTAAATGCCTTGTACTTGGATGCAGATCAACGGGCTCTACTGGATAACCACCAAGAAAATGAATACAATTAAAGTATTGGCTTAACTTGCAAAAATCAGCAAACGTCTCCCTTGAGCCAGGTATTTTTTTACCCATTTCCAAGTCCCAATATGCAGGCGGAGACGAGACATTGCCGAATAAAATATGAGGACCGCCTACGGTGATTTTTCTCTTTACGTTACGCGGAGTTATTTCAAACGTCGATGGAGATTTTGCTACCATTTCCATTATAAAATGGCGATCCATACGCACATTTTGTTCGCTGATTTTACATCCCGCCTTTTTCAATATGTGCAAAGCCTTTTCATTTAGGAATTCAACACCAATCTCCTCTAAAATACGCATTGCTCCGTCATGAATTGCCATAACGCCATCTTCATTTAATGGCTCTGTTGGTGGGTCATTATTAACTGGCAAATGCCACGGCATTTGTTCTATCGAAGCCAACCCACGCCTTTGGGCGTTGCCAGCCCTGCCACCTCCCCTTTTTCGCTTTTGACCCTGTTCGTTCATTCAGCTTAACTCCCTAAAAGAACAGAGCACTTTTAAAAAAATTATATCCTGTCTTTTCCCGACGCTTCACGTCGCAATCAAACAGAATTTTTTGATAATAGGTCAGAAAGATCAGCAACAGAAGGTAACACTATATCAGAATAATTTTCTAGTTGGCTTTCAGTCGCCATGCCAGTTAAAACAGCAATTCTCATCATTCCAGCCGCATCCGCAGCCTGCAAATCGTGTAAGCTATCTCCGATCATCGCTATCTCATCTGGTTTTAAGTTTGTTTTCTCAGCAAAAGCTAGCAATGGTTCTGGGGCAGGCTTACAACCATAACCAGTGTCACTGCCTGCTAAAAAGTCTAATAAATCAAGTATTCCTAACGCTTCAAAATGAGCCTGAGCTCCTTTTTCAGCATCGTTTGTCATCACCCCAATGAAAAAACCTTGTGATTTAAGGTTCTGAAAGAACGTTTGTAAAGGCACCACTTCGTACTGGGGCGTTTCAATTACAATATCCAAAAGGTAACTTTCGAGATCATCAAAATCCCAATTTGGCAATTTGCTATGGAGGGCGGCTGTCACTTGCCGATGCGTACCAGCAATTACGATGCTCTGAGGCAAAAGTTTCCCCGTTTTTAGATCAAAATCGATAGACTCAGCGAGTTCATCAATACTTACACCAGATTGCTTAGAGACTTCACATAAGATTCTTGATGTCCAAGAATTCCAAGTTTTTTCAAATTCAAAAAGAGTACCGTCCTTATCAAACAAAAGGCCTTTTATTAATGATAGCTTTTCATTCACGTCCAAGTCACCTCTTGGCCACCATCCAATGACATCCTTATTAATTTTATTTGAGAAGGATCGATATTCAAAAATTTACTGCAAGAAATAACCCATCTATCATCCATTAACACAAAATCTAATATAGAGAGTAGAAATTCGTGACTTAAAGTATTTGAACGCAAATCATTTTGGGATGCACCCGTTGCACCCATAAATACCTGTATCAAGTCATCCTCAGATAAAACCCAAGTTAATACTTCTAGCGCCTTTGTTTCTGCTATTTCTCTGTCCATAAATTAAACTTCTTATTCTGCTCTAAAGTAAAATTACACTTGCTCGCAGAAAATTGTCCAGAAAAGTTAGAGAGGTATCAAAAAATTGGTGTCTTGCTCTAGGTTTAATTTCACGCTTTAACACTGCCATCGGTGACGGAGACAATAAATGGACTATCATTCAACTTATAAAAGCTGGCAAGCAGATCCAGAGAGTTTTTGGATGGACGCAGCCGAAAATATAGACTGGGAACAAAAACCAACCTTTGCTTTAGATGAAAGCAATGCTCCTTTATTTGAGTGGTATACCGATAGTTATGTAAATACATGCTTCAATGCCGTAGATAGGCATGTCGACAATGGTCGTGGAGATCAAACTGCTATCATTTATGATAGCCCCATCACGGAAAAGAAAGAGCATATTACTTACGCGGAGCTACTAGAAAGAACGAGCGTTTTAGCGGGCTCTCTCATCAACAAAGGGATTAAAAAAGGTGACAGAGTAATCATCTATATGCCGATGGTTCCAGAAGCCATTGTGGCCATGTTAGCATGCGCTCGAATTGGAGCAATTCATTCTGTTGTATTTGGTGGTTTTGCTTCAAATGAACTTGCAGTAAGAATTGATGATGCTCAACCCAAAACCATATTGGCGGCATCATGCGGCATCGAGCCAGGTCGAATTATTGAGTATAAGCCATTAATAGATGATGCTATTGAGCTTTCTGAGCACAAGCCAGAAAGTGTTGTGATATTGCAGCGGCCAGAAGCAATAGCAAGTTTAATACCTGGTAGAGATTTTGACTGGGACGAATTCCAATTAAATGCAGAACCAGCTAATTGTGTGATGGTCGAAGGAAATCACCCCGCATATATTTTATATACATCTGGAACAACTGGGGCACCTAAGGGAGTGGTAAGACCAACCGCTGGGCATCTAGTGGCACTACATTGGAGCATGAAAAATATATACAACGTAGATCCGGGAGATGTTTTCTGGGCGGCTTCTGATGTTGGCTGGGTCGTTGGACACAGTTACATTTGCTACGCACCCTTAATTCATGGAAATACCACTGTTTTGTTTGAGGGTAAGCCTGTTGGAACTCCTGACGCAGGAACGTTTTGGCGGGTTATAAGCGAACATAAAGTAAAAGCGTTTTTTACTGCTCCAACAGCGTTTCGAGCAATAAAAAGAGAAGATCCTGAAGGTGAATTTAAATCACAATATGATTTAAGCTGTTTGCAGGCGCTATTTCTAGCGGGAGAACGTGCCGATCCTGATACGATAAATTGGGCCCAAAATCTATTGGGCGTACCAGTGATTGACCATTGGTGGCAGACCGAAACAGGTTGGACAATTGTTGGCAATCCAACGGGAATAGAGAGCCTTCCAATAAAGGTCGGGAGTCCATCTGTGCCCATGCCAGGCTACGAAGTAAAAATATTAGACAATAGTGGAAATGAATTGCCCAATGGTGAATTGGGAGCAGTAGCTATAAAACTACCGCTTCCACCAGGAAGTTTACCAACCCTTTGGAACGCCGAAGAACGCTTTAAAAAATCTTATCTTTCTACATTTCCAGGGTTCTATGAAACTGGTGATGCTGGATTGATAGATGATGAAGGCTACCTTTATATTATGGCTAGGACAGATGACGTAATAAATGTTGCTGGCCATCGGTTATCAACAGGAGCCATGGAAGAAGCTTTATCTAATCACGCAGACGTCGCAGAGTGTGCTGTTATCGGTGTTTCAGATCAACTTAAAGGGCAAGTTCCTTTGGGGTTTTTATGTTTAACTAAAGGTGTTAATCGACCTCATGAAGAAATTGTAAGTGAATGTATTAAATTGGTACGCAATCAAATTGGGCCTGTGGCTTCATTCAAGCTAGCAACAATAGTTCCCCGTTTGCCAAAAACTCGATCAGGAAAAATTTTACGGGCCACTATGGTCAAAATTGCTGACAGTCAGGAATTCAAAATGCCAGCAACAATTGATGATTCAACAATTTTAGATGAGATAAAAGTTTCATTACAGTCTCTTGGATATGCAAAATAATTCTTTTATCTTTTTCTATCTTAACTGAATTGTTCGGAGATTAATCTTTCTTCCAGACCATGGCCTGGATCAAACAGTATTCGATGTTGAATATCACCAGCACTGCTAATATTAACCTGTGCTACGTTTTTGACACTTCTACTGTCAGCATCTGCCATAATAGGTCTTTTTTCTGGCTCTAATACAACCACTTCGACCCGTGATCTTTTAGGTATCAAAGCGCCACGCCATCGTCGTGGACGAAAAGCATTTAGCGCAGTAAGTGCCAAAACATCGGAACCAATTGGCAAAATTGGACCGGTTGCAGAATAGTTATACGCAGTACTTCCCGCGGGTGTAGACAATAAAACACCATCACTAATTAACTCTGACATACGGGTCTTTCCATCAACTGAAATCGATAACTTAGCTGCCTGTGGTCCGGCACGTAACAAGCTCACTTCATTGATCGCTAAAGCAGTTTTCACAATACCATCAGTGGTAATCGCTTCCATCTTCAATGGGTTTAGCTTTTCCTCTACTGAGCTTTCCAAGCGTTGAATTAAGCCTTTTTCATCATAAGCATTCATAAGAAAACCAACCGTTCCACAGTTCATCCCGTAAACCGGAGCTGATAAATCTTGAGTATTATGAAGGGTTTGCAACATAAAACCATCGCCACCAAGCGCAACGATTACGTCTGCTTCTTCCAAGGCGCAGTTATCATAAAGCTTAATAAGCGTATCCATAGCTTCAGTGGCAATTTTTTCTTCACTGGATGTAAAAGCAATTTTTTGACCCATTTAACTTAATCTTTTTGAAATCCATTTACCCTTATAGACAAGCATAAGTTTGCGAAAAGTACCAGTGATGACATGCTATTTTCATGCACTAATTAATTTTTAGGCTTTTTAACTAGCGTTGTTTGATGTAATGAACCGACTTGCGAACCTTCGACTCGGGAGAATTTTAGATGTTAGATCAATTTAATAACAATAGTGGCTTTTTTACTGATACTTTAGCAGAAAGCGATGCTGAATTATTCGCATCTATCTCTTCGGAGCTAGGCCGTCAGAGGGATGAGATTGAATTAATTGCATCCGAAAATATTGTTTCAGCAGCTGTTATGGAAGCGCAGGGAAGCGCTCTGACAAATAAATATGCTGAAGGTTATCCTGGACGCAGATACTATGGCGGTTGTCAGTACGTAGATATTGCTGAAAACCTTGCAATAGAGCGCGCTTGCAAATTGTTCAACTGCGATTTTGCGAATGTTCAGCCAAATTCCGGAAGTCAGGCTAATCAAGGCGTATTTACAGCATTAGTACAGCCCGGCGATACTATTTTAGGGATGTCACTAGACGCAGGTGGTCACCTGACACACGGTGCAAAACCAAATCAATCGGGAAAGTGGTTTAATGCAGTACAGTATGGCGTTAGAAAACAAGATAATCTGATTGACTACGACCAAATTGAGGAACTAGCAAAAGAACATAATCCAAAATTGATTATCGCTGGTGGGTCTGCAATACCCAGAACAATTGATTTTGCGAGAATCAGAGGCATCGCTGACAGTGTAGGAGCTTACGTTTTAGCGGATGTAGCACATTTTGCTGGACTGATAGCTGCTGGAGAATACCCGTCGCCATTCCCACATTGCCACGTCGCTACTACAACTACGCATAAAACACTCCGAGGCCCACGGGGAGGTATGATCCTTACAAATGATGCTGACTTAGCAAAAAAATTCAATTCTGCTATTTTCCCGGGTATTCAAGGTGGCCCATTAATGCATGTCATTGCAGCTAAGGCAGTCGCCTTCGGAGAAGCATTAAAGCCAGATTTTAAGCATTATATCAAACAAGTAATTAAGAATGCTCAGGCATTGTCAGACGAACTAATAAAGGGCGGTTTAGACACCGTAACGCACGGTACTGACACACATGTTTTGTTGGTTGACCTAAGACCAAAGGGTGTAAAAGGGAATGCAACGGAAAAGGCTCTAGAACGCGCCCACATCACTTGCAACAAAAACGGTGTGCCTTTTGACCCCGAAAAGCCAGCTGTTACATCTGGTATTAGGTTGGGATCGCCAGCAGGAACAACCCGTGGCTTTGGCGAAGATGACTTCCGCCAAATCGGCCGATGGATTATTGAAGTTGTTGATGGTCTGGCCTTAAACGGAGAAGAAGGGAACCATGCAGTTGAGGAAAAGGTTAAGTCCGAAGTCGCGGTACTTTGTGCTAAATACCCCCTTTACCCTAATCTCTAAAATTATTATAAAGGGGCACTTCACAGTTCTCTTTTCACTACCTATAAAAAGCTGTGCCGCTCCTTACCAACGATGTCAGTTAAGTGATTAATTCGTTCTCTGGATAATATTGCGCTTAACCCTTTATTAATTTCAGAAATCAAACTAAAGCCGTGATATACAAGACCAGTGTATAGCTGAACAGCTGACGCGCCGGCGAGTATCTTTTGGTATGCTTCAGTTGCAGTTGAGACACCTCCCACTCCGATTAGTGGGATCTGATTATCTAAACGTTCTGATAAATGCGCCAGTACCCAGGTGGATTTTGAAAATAATGGTTTACCTGATAGGCCACCTTTTTCATTTTTAATTCTATTTTTAACACCTTTCCGATCTAACGTGGTGTTAGTTGCCACAATTGCATCAATATCCATTTTGAGAGCGGTTTCCGCTATATCATCAATTTGGTTTAAAGAAAGATCTGGAGCAATCTTTAAAAAAATAGGGACTTTAACTTTTAGATTATCACGACACTCCATGACTTGATCTAACAAAATTTTCAAAGATTTTTTTTCTTGAAGGATCCGTAAATTTTCAGTGTTTGGGCTACTTACATTAACTGTTGCAAAATCAACAAAAGGTCCACAACACTTCAAAACTTTAATATAATCTTTTATTCTATCTTCACTATTTTTATTTGCGCCCAAGTTGATGCCAACGATGCCTTTTGCCGTTCGTCTTGCTAATCGTGTTGATGCGATTTCCATTCCCAAATTGTTAAAACCAAATCTATTAATAACTGCTTGATCCTCTGGTAAACGGAATAATCTGGGTTTAGGGTTTCCTAGCTGGGGTTTGGGAGTTATTGCACCCACTTCGATGAAACCAAAACCACACTTGAGCAGCGGATCCACTGCCTCTGCATTTTTATCAAAACCAGCTGCTAAACCAATCGGGTTATCAAGTTTTAAACCACATACTGATGTTTTTAAGTTTTCAAAAACTAAGGCCTCAGCTTTTGGAGCCAACCGTAAATTTAGTGCTTTAATAGCAACGTTATGAGCAAATTCAGGGTTTGAGAGTCTTAATAATTTTAACCCAGCATTTTCAAAAAAACTCATTAAAAGTTATCCGGAAATTTATGGATACCTTTTATATTGGGTATCTTGACTTGAGATATAATATCTTCAAAAAGTAGATGGCGATAAAGATGAGGAAATAAATCTCCTCCTCTTGAAATTTCCCACTTCAGATCTGATTTAAAATTATCCGCATCACATGAAACAAGAACCAGATCTTTTTCGCCTTTAAAATGCTTTTCAGCTGTTTCTTTTACTTGACTAGCCTTAGAAAAGTGAATGAAGCCGTCTGAAACATCAATAGGTGCACCATCGGTTTTACCTGATGCTTTAAATTTTAGCCATTCGTCTTTGCTGAAAAGCTTAAAAATTAACATTCGTGCCAAATGACGAACTTTGATAAAAAGGTCAAGTTTTCTTCTAAAAATTAATCAAATATGACTTAGAATAATTCCTAGATTGATTTTTCTAAGCTTGGATAACGCAATGCAAGGGTTACTCCACGAACCACAAATGAGATAAGCAAAGCCAACCAAAGCCCAATATTTTCAAAATGGGGCACCAGCAAAATCAAAGCTAAAAAGTAAAATATAACGCTAATAAACATCATATTGCGCATATCTTTAGTTTTCATTGCCCCCACAAAAATTCCGTCTAACATATAGGCTGACGCTCCCAAGATTGGGACTAAAACTATAAAAATGATATAGCCCTTAGCTTCCGATCGAACGTCTTCGGCTGTAGTCATTACATCAATTAAAGATGAGCCAATAAAAAAGAAGATGATTGCCATTGTACAGCACAATAAAAATGCAAGTTTCGATGTAACTTTCACACTTTTTCTCAAGATAGTTTGGTCTTTCCTACCAAATGCTTGGCCAACCAATGTTTCAGCAGCAAATGCAAAACCATCCAGACCATGGGCTGCAACATGAAGAAACTGAAGCAAGATCTGATTAGCTGCTAATTTCACATCTCCAAATTTCCCTCCATATAGAAGAAAGGAAACAGAAATTGCCTGCAACATTATTGAGCGAAAAAATATATCAAGATTAATTGAAAGCATATTTTTTAATCGCTCAGTCGAAAATATTGCTTGGAAGCTTGGCCACGAATTATCTTTGAAACGATCATAACAAAGGAAAAGTCCGAGTATTAAAGCCGAGACCTCAGCAATCGCTGTTGCAACTGCCACTCCTTCAATTCCCCAATTGAATCCCAAAACAAACCAAATGTCCAATAAAACATTTACGCCATTCATAAAAAGCTGGACTACAAGAACACTTTTCGTTCTCTCCAGCGCTATTAACCAACCAACTATACCATACAAACTAATGGCTGCAGGTGCGCTCCAGACTCTTATAGAAATATATTTTTCGGCTAATTCTTCCACTTCAACCGAAGCGGGCGATAACCAAAAACCAAAATCTACTAATGCATTTCTCAGCAGAAAAATTAACAGTCCCGCAGAAAACCCCAAAAATAACGCTCTTAGTAAATATGACCGGACTTCACTTTCATCTTCAGATCCTACTGCTTGCGCCACAAGACCTGTCGTGCCCATCCTTAAAAAACCAAAAAGCCAGTAAAAGGTCGTTATAATTATAGCGCCGACACCAACTGCGGCTACTGGGGCTGCTTTTCCCAACTGGCCAACCACGGCAGTGTCAACTACCCCTAATATTGGGACTGTAATATTGGATAGCACAATTGGTATTGCTATCGCGAGAACCCTTTTATTTGTAATATTAGGCATCAAGAGCTAAGCAATTTTATTTGTTTAATGGCATTAAAAAGTGTCCAGTCCCTTGAGCAAACAGCTTATTTCGGTTATCTTGCCAGGCTTCAACATGTACTGACGCATAACGTCTACCAGCTCTATTAACTGTAGCGCGAGCGTAAGCGTCTCTGGGAAGACCACTTCTTAAATAATCAACAGAAAAATCAATGGTCTTAGGAAGAGAAAATTCCTTCGCACCATCTGAAGAACCAGTAACAGATTCAAGATCTTCAATTTGACGCCAGATTTGGGTCCAACTTAACCCAATAATTGCACTTATTTCCAAAAATGCTGCAATTGAACCACCATGCAGCGCAGGAAGACTGGGATTACCTATCAATTCGTCTTTGAAAGGTAGAATGGCTGTGATTTCATCACCCCGCCTCTCAAAGTTGACTCCCAAAAAAGAAATGTAAGGAATGCTATTTATTAACTGAGATAAAGCTTCATTTCTTCTTTTTTTAATCAAAGCTACGGGTTCTGGAGAAATTTTTTCCATATACTAAACACCCGTCACAAATGCACCCGCAGCCATAGCAACTGGTTTTTCTTCGTTATGATCCAAAGCAACCGCTCTCACGAAAGCAACGCTTTTCGTCAAATTATAGCATGTGGCGATTGCTTTAATTCTTTGACTAGGAGTTGCTGGTCGCATGTAGTCAACTCTTAAATCAATTGTTGCTGTTGGACCGATTTGCTCTGGATGGGACATTGCTGCTGCCCCGCAACACGTATCCAAAAGAGCAAAGACAGCACCGCCGTGAATAACTTTAGTTTGAGGATCGCCGATTAACTTACTATCGTACGGCATACTCATACCAACCTCACCGTCCCTTATAAAGTCTATTCCCATCCCCAAACTTATAGAGTGCGGCAAAACAGCAAAAAAATCTTCAACTGCTTTTTTTTTCTTTTCTATCATTTTATTTTTCATAAACTGTCTAATTGAAGTATCTTATAAGCTATTTGAGCAAACAGACCAGTTGCTTTAACCAAAAATATAGCTATTTGTAAGTGAGGATACGGTGCATATGGGTGATATTCGACTAACATTTAAAGAAATGTGCGCAAAATTTGAGGTCACACCGAGAACCCTTCGATATTATGAGTACATTGAACTTTTATCTCCGGAGAGGCAAGGACGTTCACGATTTTATGGAGCACGGGAATGTGCTCGCATGACGTTAATATTGCGTGGGAGAAAGTTTGGTTTTCAACTAGAAGAGATGCGACAGTGGTTATTGATCTATGATCAAGACGGAACTGAGACCCAGATGGAAGTTTTTCTTGGAATGGCCGAACGTAAACTGGAAGAACTAAAAGAACAGCAAATACAACTCGCAGAAACCCTCGAGGAATTAGAAAAATTAAGGAAAATAACCTCCAATATCCTACATCAAGCAAAATGACGTAAAGTTCCTTTACGTCAACGTTAACTATTTCAAAGATATTTAGTAACCTTAGTTTGATTTATTGTTGGGAGGCCGGTTTTGCATCAAGAATTTTGGACTATTAGGGAGATGTGCGACCAGTTTTATGTGACGCCAAGGACTTTGCGCTTCTATGAATCTAAAGAACTCCTTTTTCCAACGCGCCAAGGTTACAAAAGATTGTTCACAAAAAGATGCAGAGGAAGACTAAAACTAATTCTTAGAGGAAAACGGTTTGGTTTTTCATTAGAAGACATCCGTCAACTATTGGAAATGTATGATATGGGAGACAAACAACAAACACAACTGTTGCGCACCTATCAGTTAGCAAAAAGCAAACTTATAGATCTAGAAGATCAGCGCGACAAAATCGAAGAAACAATCACAGAATTGCGGCAGCAAATACAATGGGGAAAAGAGCTTATCAGCTCTTTGGACTCAACGAAAAGAGTGCAATAGGATAAATAAAATGTCAGTTTATAAAGCGCCACTCCGAGATATGGAGTTTATTTTCCAAGATGTTTTAAATGTACAAAATTTAGAGATTCCAGGATATCAGGATTTAGATAATGAATTTATAAAAAGTATTTTAAACGAAGCAGGGAAGATTTGTTCCGATATTCTCTTTCCTCTGAATCATGTTGGAGATAGTCAAGGTTGTACGCTTGAAAATGGTATAGTTAGAACACCAGCAGGTTTTAAAGAAGCTTTCGATAAAATCCGAGAAGATGGTTGGACAACTATTGACTGTGATAAAGAATACGGCGGACAAGGCCTTCCCTATATCTTGGGTACTGCTATTGGGGAAATGATGGCCTCTTCTAATATGGCTTTTGGTATGTATCATGGCCTAACGCATGGCGCATATTCTGCAATACACACACACGGTGACGATCAGCAAAAATCAAAATATTTACCAAAACTCGTAAACTGTGAGTGGACTGGTACAATGAACCTAACTGAACCCCAGTGTGGAACGGATTTAGGTTTAATGCGGACTAAATCTGTTCTGCAAAAGGACGGTACTTATAAAATAACAGGTCAAAAAATATTTATATCTGCAGGAGATCACGATTTATCAGAAAATATAATTCATTTGGTTTTAGCCAAAATTCCCGGTGGACCTGAGGGTATAAAAGGCATCTCAATGTTCATAGTCCCCAAATTTTTGGTCAAAGAAGACGGTTCCTTGGGAGAGCGTAATAATTTATCTGTTGGCAAAATCGAAGATAAGATGGGGATTCACGGAAACTCAACTTGCGTAATGAATTATGATGGTGCCACTGGATTTTTAATTGGTGATGAGCACAAGGGAATGCGTGCTATGTTCACAATGATGAACGAAGCTAGACTAGGGGTTGGTTTGCAGGGCTATTCACAAGCTGAGATCGCTTTTCAGAACGCTACTGCCTATTCCAAAGATCGCCTTCAAGGTAGAAATTTTTTAGGAAAAAGTAATAAAGAAGATCCTGCAGATCCAATAATTGTTCATCCAGATATTAGAAGAAGCCTTTTGGATCAAAAGAGCTTCGTTGAGGGAGCTCGTGCATTTACCTTTTGGGGGGCTCAATTAATTGATGCAGCTTCGCGCTCAAATGATCAAACTGCAAATGGTTTAATAAGCTTACTTACACCGGTTATAAAAGGGTTTCTAACAGATAAAGGCTTTGAAATGACTGTACAAGCACAGCAGATTTTCGGAGGGCATGGTTACATTGAGGAATGGGGGATGTCACAATATGTACGCGATGCACGCATAGCTATGATTTATGAGGGTGCCAACGGCATCCAAGCTTTAGATTTGGTTGGCCGAAAACTACCACAAGATAATGGAAAATATATTTTAGAATTCTTCGCACTCATTACTAAATTTCTAAAAGAAAATGGAAGCCTTGATAGCAATTTTCAATCAGATTTTCTTGAGCCACTTTCGAAAGCAATTTCAGATTTACAATCTGCAGGAGAATACTTTTTAAAAAATGGCCAAAAAAATCCATTGAATGTATTGGCTGGATCAAATGACTTTATGCATCTTTTTGGTCACGTTTGTCTTGGATACATGTGGGCCCGTATGGCTAAATCAGCCCTAAATTGTTTATCATCGAATACTGATGACGTAGCGTTTTATGAGACAAAGTTAAAAACCGGCAGATACTACATGCGGAGGCATTTACCTGCTACTTCTCTTCATTTAACTCGCATAAGATCTGGAGCAGAATGTGTAATGGCCTTAGAACCAGATGGATTTTAAATCGAGGATAATTAGATGAGCTTATCTAACTGGATGACTGAAGAACATCAAATGTTGGAGACTATGACGGCAAAGTTTATAGCCGAAGAATGGAGTCCCCATTTAGAGCGGTGGCGAAAGCAAGGAGAAATGGATCGCTCAACTTGGAAACAAGCAGCTGAGCTCGGGTTACTTTGCCCTTCAATACCAGAGGAATATGGCGGGGTTGGTGGAGATTTTGGACATGAGGCCGTGATTTTAATGGCTGCCAGTCGCGCAAACCTTGCTAGTTGGGGGCACGGTATTCATTCTGGCATTGTTGCTCACTATATTCTGGCTTACGGAACAGACGAACAAAAAAAACGGTGGTTACCAAACATGGTAAACGGCGAATTAGTCGGCGCTTTGGCTATGACAGAGCCAGCAGGCGGGTCTGATGTACAGTCACTAAAAACCCGTGCGCTAAAAGAAGGAAATTCCTATAGGCTGAACGGCCAGAAAACATTTATTACTAACGGCCAACACGCTAATTTAGTGATCGTAGCGGCTAAAACAAATCCAGCTGAAAAGTCCAAAGGTACTTCATTAGTAGTCGTAGAAACCGATAACGCAGAAGGCTTTTCCAGAGGGCGGAATCTAGAAAAAGTCGGCATGCATGCTAATGACACCTCTGAACTTTTTTTTGAAAATGTAGAGGTACCCCCCGAAAATATTTTGGGAGGTGATGAGGGACAAGGCTTTTATCAGATGATGGCTCAACTCCCTCAGGAAAGGTTGATAATCGGGTGTGGTGCAGTTGGTGCTATGGAGGGCGCTGTGGCGCGAACTATAGACTATTGCAATGAAAGAGAAGCCTTTGGTGGGCCCATAATGCAATTCCAAAATACACGATTTAAATTAGCTGAATGCCAAACTAAAACTACTGTTGCACGGGCTTTTCTGGATACTTGCATCGATGAGCATTTGTTGGGGAAATTAACAGTAGAAAAAGCCGCTATGGCTAAGTATTGGCTTTCTGATACGCAGGGAGAGGTTTTAGACGAGTGTCTACAATTGCATGGTGGTTACGGCTATATGCAAGAATACGATATCGCAGAGATGTGGACTGATGCTAGAGTCCAACGGATCTACGGAGGAACGAATGAGGTTATGAAAGAATTAATCTCAAGGAAATTTAGTAAAGCGAGATTTTAAGCAGGAGATGTTATGAAACTATATTGTTTTGGAGAAAGTGGCCATTCATATAAAGCTGCCCTTGCCTTGCAGTTAGCAAAAATAGAATGGGATCCTGTTTTTGTGGATTTTTTCAATGGGGAAGCACGAAGTGAACAATATAGAAGTCAGATAAACGAAATGGGCGAAGTTCCCGTTTTGATAGACGGAGACACCAAGTTGACCCAGTCAGGGGTGATACAGAATTACCTTCACAATAAGACAGGGAAACATGGTGGTAGTAACAAAACTGAAGAACTTGAAGTACTTCGATGGACTCTTTGGGATAATCATAAATTTTCTTCTGTTGTGGGAAATACCAGATATTTAATGAATTTTTTTCCTCAGGATAAGAGGCCTCAACCTGTTATAGATTTTAATCTTGCTCGATTAAAAGGCTCATACAGTATTCTCGAAAAAGCTCTCATTGGGAAAAACTTCCTAGTAGGCGACGATATAACTCATGCAGATATGACCTGCTGTTCTTATCTTTATTATCCAGAATTCTTTGGTTTTGAGCGCTCTGAGTGGCCAAACATAGATCAATGGCTAAAGAATATATCAAATATTCCTGGTTGGCAGCATCCCTATGATTTGATGCCTGGAAATCCATCAGAGCGAGCTTGAGAAAAAAAATGAAAGACGTTTACATATATGATTCAATTCGAACACCGCGAGGCAAAGGCCGCAAAGACGGTGCTTTGCATGAAGTAAGTGCACTTCGCCTGTCCGTAACGGCTATAGATGCAATCGCGAGCCGCAATGGCCTAGAAGGACATGCGGTGGAAGACGTAATTTGGGGCAATGTCACCCAGGTGGGCGAACAGGGAGCTTGTTTAGCTAGGACTGCAGTTCTAGCATCTAATTTGGACGAAACTATTCCAGGACTTTCTGTAAATCGCTTCTGCGCATCTGGATTAGAGTCAGTAAACTTAGCTGCTAATCAAATAGCTGGAGGTGCAGGCGATAGCTATATTGCAGGCGGGGTAGAAAGCATGAGCCGTACTCCCATGATGAGCGACGGAGGTGCTGTTGGTGTTGATCCATCATTTACATTTGATAATTATTTTGTTCCGCAAGGTATTGGCGCCGATATAATTGCCACTGAACATGGATTCAGCCGGAATTCCGTTGATGAATATGCTGTGGAAAGTCAAAAACGCGCTAAATTGGCGTGGGATGAAAATTATTTCTCAAACTCTATTGTACCGGTACGAGATGTAAATGGCTTATTGATTTTAGATAAAGATGAATACATGAGGCCTGATACTGATATGCAAACATTAGGATCGCTAAAACCTGCATTTAAGGAGCAAGGAGAACTGATGCCCGGCTTTGATAAGGTGGCCATTATGAAGTATCCTTATTTAGAAAAAATAAGTCATGTTCACCATGCAGGAAACAGCTCAGGAATTGTTGACGGCTCGGCAGCTATTTTACTTGGAAATAAAAAATTTGGAGAAAAATGGGGGTTAAAACCTCGAGCAAAGATTAGAGGTACTGCAAAAATAGGAACAGATCCGACAATTATGCTAACTGGCCCTATTAATGCTACAGAAAAAGCTTTGGCGGATACTAAGCTCAGTATAAACGACATTGACCTTTTTGAAGTTAACGAGGCTTTCGCCTCTGTTGCCCTTCTATTTTTACAAGCATTTGATGTCGACAGTGCAAAAGTGAACCCCAATGGTGGTGCAATAGCCATGGGACACCCTTTGGGCGCGACGGGAACGATGATTTTAGGCACCTTGCTGGATGAGCTTGAAAGAACTGATAAGGAGCTTGGCCTTGCCACTCTTTGCGTTGCATCTGGAATGGGCGCTGCAACCGTAATTGAGCGGGTATAAGGAAATTTTAAATGAATTCTGATTTTTCTATAGCTATTGATGATCAAAAAATAGCAACAATAACATGGAATTGTGAAAAGAAATCAATGAATGTGCTAAGTTTTGAGGCTCTCGAAACTTTAGAAAAATTAATTGACCAAGTTATTGAGGATGAAACTATAACCGCCTGTATACTGACCAGCGGTAAAAAGGATTTTGCTGCAGGAATGGATCTTAATGTTCTTGCCCAGCTCAAGCAAAGCGCCGGAGAAAACCCAGCTGAAGGAGTTTTTAACGGTGTAATGAAAATGCACGCTATTTTGAGAAAAATTGAGCTGGCGGGTATGGATCCAAAAACAAAAAAAGGTGGTAAACCTATAGTTTCAGTACTGCCAGGTACTGCTTTGGGTATTGGTTTGGAAATTCCGTTATCAACCCATAGGATATTTGCAGCAAATAATCCAAAAGCGAAAATTGGATTACCTGAAATTCTTGTGGGGCTTTTCCCTGGGGCTGGTGGTACAACCCGATTGGTAAGAAAATTAGGGGCAATGGCTGCGTCTACTTATTTGTTGGAGGGCAAAACAGTAGCGCCTAATAAAGCTCAGGCAGTAGGAATTATTGATCAAGTTGACGAAGATCCTATGATGGCGGCTCGTGAATGGATCCTTAGTGCTACAGAAAGTGACTTAGTTAAACCTTGGGATCAAAAAGGATACAAAATTCCCGGTGGAACACCTTACACTCCGAATGGCTTTATGACTTTTGTTGGGGCATCGGCAATGATCAATGGAAAAACGCAAGGAGCTTTCCCAGCGGCAAAAGCATTATTGAGTGCAGTTTATGAAGGAGCCCTAGTTCCTTTTGATTTAGCGCTGAAAGTAGAAGCAAGATGGTTCACAAATGTAATAATGAATCCATCGTCTTCCGCTATGATAAGAAGTCTGTTCATCAATAAATCAGCCCTAGAGAAAGGGGCCGTAAGGCCAAAAGATATCAGCGATCAATCTGTTAAAAAGCTAGGAGTTTTAGGAGCTGGAATGATGGGAGCAGGAATTGCTTTAGTTTCTGCTCAAGCAGGTATCGAAGTTGTACTGATTGATCAAACACAAGAGGCGGCAGATAATGGAAAAAGTTTTGCTGAGACGCATTTAGATAAGGGCATAAAATTAGGAAAAACTTCTCAGGAACAAAAAGAGCGTGTGCTATCAAATATTATACCAACCAATGATTTACAGTTACTTTCACAAGTTGATTTAATTGTAGAAGCAGTTTTTGAAGATCCAAAAATTAAGGCAGAAATAACTCAAAAAGTAGAGGGTATAGTTCCCAAAAACTGTATATTTGCATCTAACACTTCTACATTACCAATAACAGATCTGGCCAAAGCTTCTTCTCAGCCCACCCAATTTATAGGTATACACTTTTTCAGCCCCGTTGAAAAAATGAGGTTAGTAGAAATAATTCGTGGGAAAGAAACAAATAATACGGCCGTCGCGAAAGCATTAGATTTTGTGCGACAGATTAAGAAAACACCTATTGTTGTTAACGATGCAAGGTTTTTTTACGCAAACAGATGTATCATCCCATATATCAATGAAGGCATTAGAATGGTAGCCGAGGGTATCCCGCCAGCTATGATCAATAATGCGGCACAGATGCTTGGTTTTCCTGTAGGGCCAATTCAACTTGTTGATGAGACTTCAATTGATCTGGGCGCCAAAATAGCAAGAGCCACAAAAGCAGCAATGGGCAAGGACTATCCAGACGATACTGTAGATGAAGTTATATTTTGGATGGAAGAAAATGGGAGATTAGGTCGAAAGTCAAAGGCGGGTTTTTTCGATTATGATGATAAAGGGAAGCGAACCGGGTACTGGCAAGGTTTAAAAGACAAATACCCTTATTCAAAAAAACAACCACGCCTTCAGGATGTTCAACATCGCTTGATGTTTGTTCAGGTGCTTGAGGCAGTTCGAGCTCTAGAAGAAGGTGTTTTAATGGACATTCGCGAAGGTGATGTTGGAGCGATTTTAGGTTGGGGTTTTGCACCTTGGTCGGGAGGCCCTCTGAGCTGGCTGGACATCCTAGGAACTGCGTATGCAGCAGAAAGATGTAAGGAACTTTCCTCTGATTACGGAACTAGATTTGAACCCCCTGCTCTTCTCCTTGAAATGAGCAAAACGGGAGAAGAATTTTATACCCGATTTGGACATAGCTAACTTTTTGAACTTTTGGTAAGCCTTTAATATAGAAATAAACCAAATTCAAAAATAGTTGTAATCTTTATTGATTGAGGTTGAAGGACTTCACTTTATATTTGAATTCAGATTATGATTTAGTTGTAGAAAATTTAAATACGGAGATTTTCATGGGCTGGATGTCTGACGAGTCAGGACTTGAAAAAAACGAAGCGAATTATGTATCGCTAACACCTTTGTCTCACTTAAGGCGTGCTTCAACTGTTTTTTCAGATAGAACTGCTGTAATTTATGGCTCCCACCGAAAAAGTTATTCTGAGTACTACCAGCGTTGTTCCCAACTTGCTAGCGCACTGGAAAAAATTGGGATTAAACCCGGTGACGTTGTCGCAACTGTTTTACCTAACATCCCTGCTCAAGCTGAAGCACATTTTGGCGTTCCTGCATGCGGAGCTGTTTTAAATACAATTAATACGCGCTTAGATATTGGCACCATTTCATATATCTTTGAACATGGTGAAGCCAAAGTGGTTTTTGCAGATACACAATTCCTATCAGTAGTCGAAGCAGCTGTAGAAAAACTTTCTGGCCCACGACCAACTTTAATTGAAGTACCCGATGACTCTGCAGGCTTTACTGCAACAGGGAAGTACGAAACATATGAAAGTTTTCTAAGAAACGGAAATGTAGATTTTGATTGGATTATGCCACAAGACGAATGGGAAAGTTTAGCTCTAAATTATACATCTGGCACCACGGGAAAGCCCAAAGGCGTAGTTTATCATCACAGGGGAGCATATTTGATGACGATGGGTACCATCGTTAGCT